>NZ_JBISDI010000002.1:0-168269 GCF_051162045.1 Anaerozeibacter quisquiliarum | reverse complement strand
CGGCCACCGTGGATCACCTCGATTGCTTTGTCATCTGACGCCCACTCCGGCGTACTGTGTCTTGTTGAACTGCGCCAATTCAATGGCGAGGCTGCGCACATCCTTTTCATCCCGGACGTAGAGCCTGTCCACGCGCACGGTTACGCTCTGATCCTGGTGATAGGTCTTGCGGTTGTAGTAGGAGGATGTGCCGCCAACACCCGCCTGTGCCACGCCGGTCAGGAAACGCGCGGCGTTGCGAATGACCTTGGCCTGGGCCTCGCGCTCCAGCAGCACGCCTTCGCCGAGGCCTTTCATTGCCATACGACCCACCTCGTCGCGGAACACAGCCGAGGGCGACTGGATCTTGAGTTCGGACTTCGCCGTCAGCACCGCGTCACGCGCCACGGTCCCCATTGCGGCGACCACGAGCGCGCGCCCGGACAGGATGCCGAGGGCGAGGCCCAGCATGGCGTTTAGGCCAATGGCCGCGAACTGCGGGCCGGCCAAGGCGGCGGCGAGCGCGGAGGATACGCCGGCTGCGACGGCGGAGGCTGCGCCGGTCAAGTCGTGGCCCTTCATGCCCTCGCCGACGCCGGCGGCGACGCTTGCGCCCACCGGCTTCACGCGCGTGGAGGGCGACTTTATGCCCAGCGCGGCGTTGAGCGCGTTTTCGAGGTTGACGGCGACCGTCTGCGCCGCGGTGTCGGTGCCGGCCGCGGTCATGCCCTCGGCGATGCCCGCCAGGATGTTCTCGCCGACGCCAATGGAATCCATGAGGCTGACGAGGTTGGAAATCTCCTGCAGGTTGGCAATTACATCCGCCGAAAGCGCCTCTCCGTTGTTCAGGGCCGTGATGGCCTCGTTTACCACAGCCTGGATGTGCCCGATCTCGGTGGCGTCCAAGTAGTTGGAGATGGTATCCGCCGCCGCGCCCCGGTCCCAGCCGTCCATCCAGCCGCCGAAATTGAGCCACGAGTTCATCTCGTTGTTGATGCCGGTCAGGTACTCGTTCAGACGCTGGACATCGGCGAGCGTGTCGTCGCCGAACAGCTTTGCGCCGATGGAGCCTTGGTGCTCGGTGGACTTCAAAAGATCGGCCGCAGCCTGCACGGATTCGGGTGTGCCCTGCACCTCCGGGGTGATGAGGACGTGCATCGTGCCGTCTGCGCCGTAGACGAACAGCGTGTCGGCGGTGAGCTTCTCCCTGGGCACCACGTCCACCGGCACCTGCTTGCCATCCATGTAGAAGCTCGCCTTGGGTTCATGGAGCACATCCTGCGGATTCTGGTACATTTCGCCCAGCCGGACGCGGCCCTCGACCTCTATGGGATGATTCTTCACGAACCCGTTGTAAGCGGCGAGGTCATACCCGGTGATGGATACCTTGATGTTCAGGGTCGGTTTGACGGCGCCCGTATCGTCGTAAGCAGTGATGGTCGCGGTGAATGCCTGCATGAGCGTGGATTTGTCGCAGCCGGTGGCTTCGGCATAGGCATCCACGATAGCCTCCACCTGATCCGGTTTGAGCGCGGAGAGGTCGCAGCCCTCCGCTTCCAAGTAGGAGGCGACCTGCGCCACCACGTCGCTTGGCGAGAGTTGCGCGGTGGACGCGCCGGTTTCGATTTCCTTATAGGAAGAAACGAGCGCGTCCACGAGGGGCTGCGGCACGGCGGCTTCCTCTGCCTGCGTATAGTTGCCGATCACCGCGTCGGTCGTGATCGCGCCCGGATTGGCGGCGAATTCGGCCCAGCGCTGCTGCGCAAGTGTCAAATCGAGATCGACGGAGAGCTTCTGCATTTCCTCGGGGATCATCTCGTTCAGGATTTTCGAGAGGCCCGTAAGCTCCCCCGAACGCTGGGACGCAAAGTCAGCCAACGCCGCCAGCTCGTCAAGGTTTTGGGAAAAATCGAAGTCCGGGAACATGGCCTGCACTTCGGCTTCCGTCATGCCGCCATCCAGCAGAGATTGTACCTGATGCAAAAGACCGATGTAGGAAACGAGATCGTCCTCGTTCATCCCCGTCGTAAGCGCATCCATCTGCGAAAGCAGCGCCGGGTCTTGATACCCGTCCCCGCCAATGGTGGAATACTCGCGGAAAAGCTGCATCAGCTTGTCCATATCGGAGCTGGCCTGCTGGATTCCGTCCTCATTCCATACCGGGAGCACGATTTGCGCCAGAACATCCGCGTATTCCTGCGCGGCGGCCTTGCGGTCGGCGTTGTACCCAGCATCCAGCGCGGCTTGTGCGGCGGTCTTGTCGCTGCCTTCGGCCATGAGCTGGATCACCTTATATTCCGCATCGTACCGTTCGTCAATGGCGGCGGTCACGGCGGAATAGCCCTGGGCGGTGGCTGTCAGCCCGCGCTCATAGACGGCATTGTCCACATGCTTCTGCCCGCGCGCCTGCGCCTTGGCCTTCTCGGTTTCAATGCCCTGAAGGATTTGCGCATAGCCGTTTTCACCGTCAGGCACGAGGTTGTACTTGATCTGAATGGCTTCGCGTGCGTCGATCAGCTCGTCCAGCCGCAGCTTGTCCTTTTCAGACAAAAAGCCATTTTGCCGCTTTTTCAGCAGCTTTTCGACTTCGCTGTCCATCGCCGCCAGCGCGTCGATGTCCTTCTGGATGGTATCGGCGACATCCGAATGCCCGGTGGCGGTGGCGTCGGATTTGAGCTTTTGAAGGCTCTCGGTCATGCCGACGTTCAGCGCCTTGAAGGAATCCGTCCATTCCGCGACGATCTCCTTGGTTTCCTTCTTCCCGTCCGTCCATATCTTGAGCAGGCCGTCCTTCCAGGCGGACGCGCTTTTCAGCGCGAAGGCGCCTTTGAAGTCATCTTTTGAGAGGCCGAAGGACGCAAAGCGGATACCCTGCCTTGGTTCAGGCCATCCAGCGAGCTGGGATTAACTTGGCGCTCTTCGCTGGCCTTGAGCATGTAAACCTGACCAATGAGCAAGCCGTGGCATCAATACTCCGCGATTTGCATGGTCAGATTGAAAAAGCCCTCACCATGACAGCCTACATTTTGCTGCTATCTGAACCTGCACGGCTGATTCGGGGAACGCAAATGCTTCTCGGCGGCTGTGAGGATTCCGGGTTGTGCCAGCTGCTGCTGAACGCCATATTAGAGCGTGATACGGAAGCTTATGCGCAGCATTTTGCCGTGTTCCTTGATGTGACCTCCAAAATGCCGCTATTGATTCGTCGCCATCAGCTGCTCGGCAAAATCAAGCAGGTTGCGCCCATGTGGGCGGAAGCCATCAGTCAGCGCGTCGGTATCCACGGGCTTGCCGAAATTCCCGCAAGTATCCAGGAAAGCTGGCAGCTTAAGCAACTGGACATCATCGTTCAAAGAATCTGCACAACGCCCCTGTCAGATGCCGAGCGCCGTGTCAGCCGCCTGAAAGTGCAGTACCAAAGGGCTACCGAAGAACTGGCAACCGCCTTGGCATGGTATCTCCTATCCAAACGCATCACAGGAAACTTGCGCATCCGATCCGCGCTGATCGGCTGGAAGCAGACCATCAAGCGAATCGGCAAGGGTACTGGTAAGAATGCCAGAGAGCTGAAAAAACGGGCGCAGGAGTTGATGGCCGACAGCCAACAGGCTGTCCCGGCATGGATTATGCCCATCGGGAAGGTGATGGACAGCATTGACCCTTCTAAAACAAAATTTGATATCGTCATCATTGACGAGGCAAGTCAGGCGGATATAACGGCCATACCGATTCTATTCATGGGCAAGAAGGTCATTGTGGTCGGTGACGATGAGCAGGTTAGCCCCATGGCCGTTGGGATCCCCGAAGAGAAGATAAAAGTGCTGAAAGCCACCTATATCAAGGACCGGATTCCCAATTGGCACCTGTATGATGCTAGCTACTCGATTTATGACCTTGCCGGCAGCATCTGCAAGCCGCTCATGCTTCGCGAACACTTCCGGTGTGTGCCGGACATTATCGGCTACAGCAATTGGTTGTCCTATGAGGGAAGAATAAAGCCCCTGCGCGAGGCGGGAAATGATGCGGTTCAGCCTGCCGTTATCCCCTTCCGCGTAGAAGGCCAGCGCAAGGGTAAAACCAACCTGGCCGAAGCGGAAGCCATCGTGGCCGCCATTCAGGTTTTTATGGAAATGCCGGAATATAGAAATGAGACTTTCGGCATTATCTCCATGCTGGGCGATGAGCAGGTCAAGCTGATTGATAAGCTGCTCTATGAGCATATCCATCTTGTAGATCGCGAAAACCGGCGAATACTATGCGGCACCGCCTCGGATTTCCAGGGTGACGAACGCAGCGTTATATTACTATCTCTTGTGGACAGTAATGAGGGAGATGGACCGTTGCGCAAGATTACGGAAGGCAAATCCGATTCCACCAAACAGCGCTATAACGTTGCCGTCAGCCGCGCACAGAATCAAATCTGGATTGTTCATTCTATGGACCCCGCCGTAAGCCTGAAGACCGGAGACCTTCGGCGAGACTTGCTGGATTACGCGAAAGATCCGAAATCCTATGGCCAGAAGCTCAAACAAGTTGAAGGGAGCTCCGAATCTATATTTGAGGAGGGAGTTGCCAAGAGCCTTGTGACGGCAGGCTATCAGGTGACCCAGCAATATCCCGTTGGCGGGTATCGTTTGGATATGGTGGTCAGTTGTAAGGGCAAACGCATCGCATTGGAATGCGATGGTGAGCGTTACCATAGCAGTGAGGAAGAAATCCGGAACGATGTGGAACGGCAGAACGTACTCGAGCGACTTGGATGGCAATTCATCCGCCTACGCGGCAGCGAGTATTTCCGTGACAAAGAGCGTGCAATGGAGCGAATCAAGCAAAACCTAAATGAAGCTGGTATCGTCCCGGAGGCGTCCAGTATTTGCAACACCGACTTTATGCAGCAGCATGCATTGAAACAGAAGGTCGCAACGCGTATCCAGCAGATTGTCCGTTCTTGGCATTCGGATGACGATGACTATAATCCGATCCAAGAACCTGATAGGCATCCGATTGCGGAAAAGCCTGCCACCCAGCCGCAAAAACAAACGAGTATTGAACAGTTCCCTGTGGCATCAAATGGTCGTGAAACGCCCACTGCGACGAATACCCCGATTCCTATAGGGGGGAAGGATGCCGCGCAGCAGGAGTCAATGCCAGGGAAACCAAGCATCACTCCATCTCCCGTAAAGCCCGTGCATGCAGGCCATCCTTCTTCTGGAAGCGAAGCAAAACCGGTGAAGACTCCGGCCCCAGGGGTAGAACAGATTGGTTGGGGCGACCTTATTCCGGAATCCAAACTCAAGGGTGGCTTCTTGGAAGCATTGGATGCTGCGTCCTTTGAGTACATTGACAATCGGAGCACCAGCGGTATCCTGTGGGTCCTGTACAGCGTGGAACGGAAAGTGGAATTTGAACAGTTGGCAGCAGCCAATGTGATCAAGGCCTCGCTGGAAAAGCGAGGTGCGGTGGCTACAGCCAATCGTCCGGCATGGCGCATCATGGAGAACCATATAAAGGAGTGACTCCAATGGCGGATAAGCAGAATGAAGAAATCAAATTTGAAATTATCAACGAGATCGGTGTTCTCTCGGAAAGCGGCTCCTGGCGGCTGGAACTGAACAGGATCAGCTGGAACGGCCGCGAACCCAAGTGTGATTTGCGAAAATGGTCGGTTGATCACGCGAAAATGGGGAAAGGCATTACCTTCACAGATGAAGAATTGATTGTTTTGCAGAAGCTGTTGACTGAAGAAGTGGCATTTTTGTAGACTGATTGAGTACAAATCTACCAATGCCTGCAACATGCCGCTTAGCTTGATGTGTTTCCAAAGCCTTGGAAGCTTTATCAGCAGTTAGGGGCTTTGGACGCGTTTGAGTCTAAAAAATGTGCAATAAAACGGAGGCGGAACGGCTTCGGCGGTGCAGTATGACAAGGAGAAGCAACAGGTCTTTTTCAGAACTGGTTATTACCGCAAATCTTTAACTGTATTATAATTGTATCCGAAGCGCTTGCGTTGATGGAGCTGCGTATTCCGGCAGACTTGAATGGTAAAACGGAAAATACTTGAACACAAGAACGGAAACACTTGAACACTCTGCCGCGAGAAGGATTGCCCCATAGTATACTCGTTCATTGCAGGTTGCGCAAGCAGGGAATGCGCCCGGAGGGCGCGGTGGTGGTCGCGTCAGCGCCCGGGGTTCTCGTCCTCGAATTGCCGCAAGGCAAGCGTCTTTCGCATGGAGTCGCCGGCCAGATTGTACTTGTAGGCGTTGTGCACCAGTCGGTCCAGGGTGGCGTCGGCCAGTGTAGGATCGGGAAAGAGCTCATGCCAGGAAGACGGCGGGAGCTGGCCTGAGATCAATGTGGATGCCCGGCCGTAGCGGAGCTCGGCGAGTTCCATCACTTCGTGACACTCGTCCACCGAGAACGGCTTCATCCCCCAGTCGTCCAGGATCAAGAGAGGCACCTTCGCCAGCCGCCTTCTGAACAAAGAATACGAGCCGGAGGCGCGCGCGTCCTCGAGGCTTAGGAAAAAGTCGCTGGTGCGGATGTAGCGGACGGCCATGCCCAACTGGCAGGCGCAGCGCCCTAATGCGCAGGTAAGGTACGTCTTGCCGACGCCGGTCGGGCCGGATAGGATCACGTTCTGCTTCTTCTGGATGTAGGAGCAGTCGCTGAGCCGCAGAACGTCGTCCTTCGTGATTCCGCGCTTGTCGTGGTAGTCAATGTCTTCCACAGCGGCGGGGAAACGAAACTCCGCCTGCCGGACGAAACGCTCTATTCGGCGTCCGCGCTTTGCCAGCCACTCGGCGTCAACGAGCATGCCGAAACGTTCCTCGAAGGAGAGACCCTGCATGCCCGGCTGCTCCTGCAGCCAGGCGAGCTTGTCGGCCATGGCGGTGAGCTTCATCTCACGGAGCTTGTGATGCGTCGCCTTGTCAAGCATTCGCGTCACCCCCGTAATAGCTGCCTCCGCGCAGGTTTTCATGCCGGATCGGCGCGGACGGTCTTTTGTCCCGTTCCGAAGCCATGCGCTTGAACAGCATGCTGAAGTACTTGTAGGTGAACACGTTCTTCTCCTTCGCCGCGCGACACACGGCCTCCATGCCGGTGGCGGACAGCGATTCGCCCATGCGCAGGATACCCGCGCACGTCTTGAACGCCTGTTCCGGATGCTCCCTCCTCAGGATGAGGAAGCGGATGTAGTCGTGGGTGTCGGGACCGAACTTCCGGGCCCACGCTTCCAATCGCTCCGGCGTCCAGTCCGCCACGGCGCGATGGTTGGACGGCATGTGCTCCGGCAGCGTAACATACCGAACCTGGCTGGCGTAACTGCGGATGTGGGACGCGATCCGCTCGTGGTCACAGAATACCTCCATGGCGCCCGCCGTCGCCCGCAGTTCCAACCGCTTGCCCGCGTAGAGGTATGGAACGCTGTAGAAATGCCCGTCATACCGGACGTGGCAGTCCATGCCCGCCCGGACCTGTTTCCAGTCCGCGCATTCGTAGCGGGTGGGCGGCAGCGGACGCAACTGGGGTTGTTCCGTCTCCCTGAAAACGGACAGCTTGCTCCCCGGAAGCTTCTGGAACGGCTTGCGGTTCACTTCCTCCAATTCGTCGCGGACCGCCTCCCACACCTCGTCAAAGCCGTGAAGCTGTCGGTCCCTCAGCTTTGCGATGATCCGCCGCTCGGCAATCTGCACACCCGTTTCCACCGGCGCCTTGTCCTTCGGCTTCCGAACCCGCGCCGGGACGATCGCCGCTCCGTAGTGCCGCGCCATGTCCGCGTAAGTCCGGTTCGCTTCCGGATCATGCAAATCGATCTTCGAAACAGCGGTCTTCGTATTGTACGGGACGATAATCCGGGGAACGCCGCCAAAGTACTCAAACGAGTGGACGTTGCTCAGCTTCACAGCATAGCCGATCCCCGCCGCACGTGCCTTCGCCAGAATTCCGGATACCGTCCCCAGCGACACCTTTACCGAATCCGCAATCTCGCGTTGGCTTAGTCCCACCTCGAAGTGCTGCCGTAGAATTTCGCGTGCCTTGTCCATCCCCGTTCTCCTCATTCCGCCTTCCTCCGCCTCTGTACTGGCGGAAGAATAGCTGTATTTCCAGCTCGCGGCAAGAGGTGTTCAGGTATTTCCGTTCCGGCGTTCAAGTGTCTCCGTCCCGCCGTTCAAATACCGCCGTCCTTGCGTTCAAATCACGCCGTTGCGGTGTTCAAGTAATCCCGGAATTGGCGTTCAAGTGTTGCCGAAATATGCACTTCTGCTTTGTCAGGAGGCCGATGATTCCCCGAATTTGCACCCAATCCCAATGCCTATGCAAGCGCATCCAATGCCGACCGCGCCGCGCGGACGCGCTGCTCGTCGGTGCGCCAAAGCTGATACTCGCTGAGGGAGGGAAGGCCCATGCTGACGTGCGGGTTGCGGTGGCGCATGGGGCTGTCAACCACCGCCTTGCCCGACATGTGGTAGCTCGTCAGACCGGTCAGAGGGCGGAGCTTCGTGATGACTTCCGCATTCACGCCGCCGCCCGCCATGATGTCCACGAGGCCCAGAGCGCCCAACTCCTTGAGCAGCGGCGCGCCGTCAAGGGCGGTGTTGCGCCCGCCCGAGGTCAGCACGGTGGCAACGCCGAGCGCCTTGGCCGCGCGCAGCGCCGCGAACGGGTCGCGGCACATGTCGAATGCCCGATGCAGCGTGACCGACAGGCCGCCCGCCGCCCCGATCATCGCGCGCATCGCCTGCTCGTCCAGACCGCCGTCGGGGGTCAGCGCGCCGATTACCACGCCGTTCGCCCGTTCATGCCGGAAGCATTCGATCTCACCCACCATGATGTTGAGCTCGGCCGGCGAATAGCAGAAGTCGCCGAACCGGGGCCGGATAATGGCGTTGATCGGGATATCCGAGCGCTTGCGGATCTCCCGCAGCAGGAAGACGCTGGGCGTCGTGCCGCCGATGACGAGGTTTGCGCACAGCTCGAGGCGCGTAGCGCCGCCGTTCACCGCCGCCATGGCCGATTCGAGGCTGTCGACACACACTTCCAAGGTATAGCCGGTCATGGTAAAACCTCCAAATCTTATCGGGCGAGGATGCGCGCGAGCATGTCCGCCGTGCCCACGTTGTAGCCGCAGGTGCTGTAGACGGCCTCTCCCTTCCCGCCCGTGCAGATGACCAGCGGATAAACGCCCGGCTCGAGGTAGACCCGGCGCGCAAGCGTATGCACGTCCGCGTCGTTGTCCGCATGGCACAGGCGGATGCCGGGCAGCGCCTCGCGCAACCGAGCCACCAGCGGATCGGCCGCGTCCCTTTCGTCAAACAGGATCAGGTGCAGCTGCTGCGCGTAGGGCGCGAAGGCCGCGCGGTGCTCGTATAGCTCGTTCAGGATGTGCGCGCTGGGCTCCTCGGCGCTCTTCAGCCAGATCAGTACGCCGCCTGAGCGCGCCGCGATGTCTCGAAGCGCGATCGCGCCGTCCGCGCAACGCAACGCAAAATCCGGCAGCGGCAGGCACGATAGCATCTCGCTCAGATCGACGCTGTAGAGCGACAGTCGGGCCGTCGACTGCCGGCCGGGGCGAACCTCGATCATCGATTGGCGCGCGCATTGATGGCCGTTGGGCAGGCGGCCCGCCGTGAGCAGCCGGTACCGCCCGGCGGCGAGGTTCAAGCGCAGCGCGCCGTCGGCCCAGGACGCGTTCGCCAGGTCGAGCGGCTGGAAGCGTCCGTCCGCGAGCCTCGAGAGCGTCCAGTTGCGCTCGTAACTCCAAGCGCCCTCCGCGCCGGCGGTCAGCAGCAGCACGCCGTCGGCCGCGTCGCCGCGCTCAGGCACGGGGTCTTGCCCCCGGTAGTATACCACGGAGCCGTCGACCCTGTCGATGTAGGCCGCTACGCCTAAGGTGCGCGCGATCGCGACGCACAGGATGTCGCGCGACAGCGGGCTGCCTGCGCCCGACCGCAGGCAGGCGGCCGGCAAGGTGACGAGGCCGGGGTATTCCTCGTCCGGCATGCCCTTGACATGGCGCTCGACGTAGGCGCGGATGCGGCCCGGATCCAGGCGCATTTGATCCTGTTCGCGCGCGGGCAGCAGTGACTTGAGGTCTCGCCGGTAGTCGGTCAGCGGCTCGAACCAGATGCGCGGGCAGGCGACGTGTCGGACGAAGACGTCCTCGGGGTATTGATCCCGGTAGGGCAGCGCGGCCTCGAGGTGGCGGTTCAGCACGTCGGCGCGCGCGTCGCAGAAGTCCTTGTCGCTGAGCGACAGCAGCAGCGCCGCGCGCAGATCGGCGGTGGCCGGGCCTTTGCGCAGGAAGGCGGTCAGCTCGCCCTCGTTGCCGTAGGCCAGGCTCAGCGCCCGCCTGAGCGCGTCCGCCTGTTTGAAGGCGCCCAGCGTCGCACCCTCGGTGCGCGCCCGTTCGGCAAAGTCCGCGCGCTTCGCGTCGTGCTTCGCGCGCACGGCCGCCGCCAGCGCGGCCGTGCGCGCCCGCTCGTCGGCCGGGCCGGCCGCGACGTTCACGTCGGACTCCGCCGGCGCGTAGAACATGAAGCCCTCATCCTCGGGCAAATGGACGCCGAGCGTCATTTGTGCGCGGGTGTCGTCCGGATCGACCAGCGCCTCGCCCCGCCGCTCGCCTTGCACGGCGGTCAGCAGCAGCGACCCCTTGCCCACCGTGATGCTCGCTTGGCCGCGCGCGTCGGCGGTCATCACCGCGATCGGGCGGAAGGCCGCGTAGTTGAGCACATCAAGCTGCACGCGCGCGCCCGCGGCCGGATGGCCCGCCTCGTCCAGCACGGTGACCGTCAGGCGGCGGACGCGGGCGTAGCGTTCGATTTGATTGTAGGCGCGCGCCAGGCCCATCCGCTGCGTTTGCTCGCCGCCGGGCAGCTCTGTTTCCCCGAAGCAGCGCGCGTGCGCGAGCATGGCGCGCGAGGAGGCGCGCACAAACCAGCCGCGGTCGAGCGCCGACTCGGGCTCGCACGCGCCCAGGAAGTGCCAGACCCCGTCGCACCAGCATTCCACCCAGGCGTGGTTGTCGTCGCAGTGCGACCAATGAGGCGCGTACACCTGCCGCGCCGGGATGCCGACGCTGCGCAGCGCCTGGGTGACGAAAGTCGATTCCTCGCCGCAGCGGCCGTAGCCCGAGCGGTACACGGTCAGCGCCGAGGCGGTGCGGATGTCGGCCTGGTGGTAGGACGCCGCCTCGCCGCACCAGCGGTTGACTTCGAGCGCGGTCTCTATCATGGTAAGGCCCGCGGCGCGCGTTGCCAGCGCCTGCGCGAACACGCTTCGGCAGGGGGAGAGCTCCTCGGTGTTGACCCGGTGGCAGAGCACATAATGTAAGAAGATGTCCTTCGGAATCCGCGCGCCGAGCGCCCCGCGAGCAATCGCCACGCCGTTGCAGACGTAGTCGAGGATGACCGAGGGCGGGTAGTTGACGGCGTCGCTGAGCGGCATGGTTTGATAGAGAAAGGCCGCCGCGCCCCGGTGGGCCCGGTCAAGCCCGGCGAACGCCGCCTCGATTGCCGAGGTATTGATGCCCGCGCGGGCGAGACGGTGAAGCGCCTCGCCCAGATCGAAATCAAAATCGGTCGTATACATACGCTACCCTTTCACCGCCCCCGCGCTCAAGCCGCCTTCCACCTTCTCCTGGAACAGCAGGTAGATGGCGAGCGGCACCGACACCGTGATGATGATCGCGGCCATCAGCGGCGCGTACTCCGAACCGCGCTCGCCATTAAAGCTGAGCAAGCCCAACGATATGGGCTTCAGCCGCCGATCGTTGATGAACAACAGCGGGAACAGCACGTTGTTCCACGCGCCCAGGAAGTTGAAGATGGACACGGTGGCCAGCGCCGGCACGCTGAGCGGCAGCGCGACGTGGCGGTAGATCTGCGCGTAGCCGGCTCCGTCGATCACGGCGGCCTCCTCGAGCGCACCCTCGATCTGCCCCATGAAATTGGTCAGCACCATGATCGTGAACGGGATCGAGAACGCCGTAAACAGCAATATCAGCACGAACAGGTTGTTCTTGAGCTTGAACAGCCCGATCATGTAGGCGATCGGCACCAGCACCGTGTGCATGGGCACCATCATGCCGATCATGAAGAACACCAGGATCAAGCGGCCAAACCTGAACCGGAACCGCGCGATGACGAAGGCGGCCATCGAGCATAAAAGCGCCAGCAGCGCGACGGTCGCGACCGCGAGCAGGATGCTGTTGAAGAAGTACTGGCCGATGTTGGCCTGCTTCCAGGCGGTCGCATAGTTTTCAAACCGCCACGCGGCGGGCATGGAAAACGGCGCGGTGAAGATTTCGCGGTTGTTTTTAAACGACGAGAGCAGCGTGAACAGGAGCGGCGAGACGAACAGCGCCGCACAGATAACCATGAACGACACCCGTCCGACGGTCCCGGCAACATTCTTCTTCATAATAATAACGGCCTCCTTAGTCCCGGTTGCTCTTTTTGCCGAGGGCCTCGGTCAATCCCGTCGCGGTCAGGCAAATCAGCATGATTACGACGCCGATCGCGCTGCCGACGCCGTAGTGATCGTACAGGAAGGCCTCCTGATACATGAGCGTGGTCGGCAAGTTGGTCAGGCCGTTGGGGCCGCCGCCGGTCATGGCGAACACCAGGTCGAACACCTTGATCGAACCCATGATGTCCATCAAGATGCACATGACGAGCGTGGGTTTGAGAATCGGGACGGTGACTTGAAACAGCTTTTGCGTGGCGTTGACGCCGTCGATCTCGGCGGCCTCGTAGATGTCGGGCGAGATCGTGGTGAGCCCGGCGAGCAGGATCACCATGTAGTAGCCGATGCCCGCCCATATGTTGACGAATGTGATGGTGTTCATCGCGGTGGCCTTGTCGATCAGCCAGTTCTGCGCGAGGAACGTCAGACCGATGTTCTTAAGCAGCGCGTTCAAGGCGCCGTTGGGCATAAACACGAACATCCACATCAGGCCGATCGCGGTCAACGGGAACACGGTGGGGATGAAGTATATGGCCTTGAACAGCCGGAAGCCGCGCTTGGTGGCTTGCAGCGCCACAGCCAGCAGCAGCGCGATCGGCGTGTGAAACACGACGCTGCCGACGACCATGACGGCCATGTTCTTGAGCGCCAGCAGAAAGGCTTTGTCCCTGAACAGGTTGATGAAGTTCTTGAGGCCCACGAATGTAACCTCGGAGCCGGCGATGCCGTCCCAGCGGGCGAGCGCGAAGTAGACCGCGCCGATCAAGGGCACGATCTGGAACGCGATGTAGACCAGCAGCGCCGGCAGCAGGAAGCAGGCGGCGAACAGCCTGGCCCGGGAGGTTTTCATGTGCATGCAGGGTAACCCCTCTTCTTTATAGGTTAGGGCTACACGGCCTATTTAGGCGCGTGTAGCCCCAGGGAAATTGCGGACGAACCTCCCTGGGAGGGTTGGAGGGCCGAGGCCCTCCATGTCCAATCGTACCGGCGGCATGTACGCCGGGGCGGGCGGCATTTCGCCGGAGCGAAATGCTCACCCGATCCCGGCACCGCCCGGAAACCCCGCAGGGTTTCAGGTGCCGTCCTCGAACCCCTCTCACGCGGATACGCCCGCAGGCGGATTCGCGTGACTGGCCTTAACCCTTGTCCACTTCGGCCTGGATCTCTTCGGCGGCCTGCTCGGGGGTGGAGCCGGTGAAGATGCCGACCAAGGCGTTGCGGGTCTTGTCCTGCATGGAGGGCAGCGGATCGTAGTCGAACACGTCCACGGCCACGCCGGTCGAGGTGGCGCACAGGTCGACGTTGGCCTGGAACAGCGGATCGACGTTGGCCTGATCGACTTGGATGTCATTTCTCGGGATCAGCTGCGCGGCCTCGTTGGCGAAGCGGGATGCGGTCTCGGAACTGGTCAGACGCTTCACCAGCTCGATGGTGAGTTCGAGCGCGCGGCCCTCGAGCTTGCCGTTAATCATGTAGGGAGAGATGATCTGCATGTCGTTGTCCTTGAACTCGGGCTTCTCCTCGAAGTAGGGGAACTTCGCGAGGCGGATGTTCTCATACTCGGGGCAGAGCTCGGGATCGTTGAAACGGGTGATGTTCCAGGGGCCGGTAATCATCATGGCAGCCTCGCCGTTCTGGAAATTGGCCAGCACCATGTCGTCGCTCAGGCCCGCGGAGCCGTCCGGGAACGCGCCCGCGTCCACCAGTTCCTTGACGAAGCCCAGCGTTTCTACGACCGACGGATCGGTCCAACTGAGCGTCCGGTTGCCCAGCGCCTTGGCGGCGTCGGTGCCCAGCCACTTGTAGAAGATCTGGTTGTGCAGATGGCCCGCCATGTAGGAGGCCTTCGCGCCCAGCGCGATCGGGATGATGTTCTTGTCCTTGAACACGGCGATGGCGCTCTTGAGCTCGTTCCAGGTCTCCGGGAACTTGTCGATGCCGTTCTCCTTGAACAGGCGTTCGTTGTAATACACGCCGATCAGGCCGCCCTCGCAGGGCACGGCGTAGATGCCGTCCTTGCCCGGCACGCGGTAGTAGTTGAGCGCGCCCTCGGCGAAGCCGCCGCCCCAGACCGCGTCGTCCTTGATGAACGGCTCGACGTTGAGCAGGTAGCCCTCGTCGATGTACTTGCCGAGGTTCGCCACGCCCTGGATGCGGAAGATGTTGGCCAGGGTGCCGGAGGACAGATCGGTCTTCAGGATGTTGTTGAAGGCCGATTCGTCGCCCTGCGAGTCGTCGATGATCGTGACTTCGGGGTAGTCCGCCTTGAACTTGTCGATGACCTCTTGGTAGATCAGCACCTGCTTCGATGTGCCCGCCATACGCGTGAGCAGCCGGATTTCGATCGGCTCGCCGGCGGACGCCAGCGAAGCCATGCCGAGGGCCATCAGCGCGGCGAGGACCAATGCCGTCAGTTTCTTCATGGGGAAACCTCCTATCTTAGTATCGGTCACAGCGCAATCATAGCAAATGGATCAGGTTTAATCCATATACATTTTTTCGCTTTTTGCACTTTTTCACGGCGACTTTTGCGCATCCTTCAATTTTATCGCAACGACCGTGTCTAATTCGTCGGGCAGCGGGTAGCAATCTTCGGCTGATTTGCCGAAAAAGAAAAACGCGTTCTCGAGATACTCGGCCAGATTCCAGAACCTGGTTTCGACCACCTCGGATTTATCCTTGAGCAGGCGCATGCGCTCGATCCGGCCCGCGAGGCCGGCGAGGCAGATCGCGCCCGCCTGTTCCTCCATCACGTGGGCGTAGATCGTGTCGCCCTTCTGCGTGTAGCGGCCCCACTCGGGCTTGCTGAGCTCCGCGATGCCGCAGCCGTAGATGCTTGCGTGATTGTCGTCCATCCAGCGGCCGACTTCGGTCAGGATGTCCACCGATTCGCGCGGGATGCGCCCGGTGGCGTCGGGGCCGACGTTGAGCAGCAGGTTGCCGTTCTTGCTGACGCACTCGACGAGCATGCGCACGACCAGCTTCGCCGACTTGTAGTGCATGTCGTGGGCGTGATAGCCCCAGTGGTTGTTGAGCGTAACGCAGGCCTCCCAGGGGATCGGGTTGCCCGCTATGTCGGTCAGCCCGGCCGGCGGAATCATCTGCTCGGGCGAGGCAAAGTCGCCCGAATAGGGCGTGGGGTCGAGCGTGCGGATCGAGCCGGAATTCTCGGAACTGCCCTCGAGCCGGTTGTCGATCACCAGATGCGGCTGGATCGATCGCACCATGGCGATCAGCTCGTCCGCCTTCCAGGTGTCGCAGCTCATGTTGTCGTAGGAGAAATCAAACCACATCAGATCCAGGTGGCCGTAGTGGGTCAAGAGTTCCCGCACCTGCGCATGCATCATCTTGAGGTAGGCGTCGAAGTCGTGCTTTGCGCCTTTATAGGCCTCGTTGTTTCGCATCGGGTGGAACTTGTCGCCGTAGTGCGGGTAGTCGGGGTGCCGCCAGTCGATGATCGAATAGTACAGCCCGACCTTGATGCCCTCGGCCCTGAACGCCTCGACGAATTCGCGCACCAGGTCGCGCTTACAGGGCGCGTTGGTGGACTTGAAGTCGGTATAGGCGGTGTCGAACAGGCAAAATCCGTCGTGGTGCTTCGCGGTCAGCACCGCGTACTTCATGCCGGCCCGCTTTGCCAGCCGCGCCCACTCGCGGGGGTCATAGTTTTCGCAGGTGAATTCATCGAGAAATTTGTCGTACTGTGCGCTCTCCATCTGCTCTCGGCTGCGCACCCACTCGCCGCGCGCCGGTATGGCGTACAGCCCCCAGTGGATGAACATGCCAAACCGCGCCTCGCGGTACCACTCGGTTCGTTGGGTTCTCTCCTGAACGACCTTGTTCATCGCGCCTACTCCTTACGGTGAATTACCCGCCTAAGCATACCACATTTCAGCGCGTCATTTGCAATCCACGGCCATTTCGTATATAATTATGCCATGGAAGCGGAAAAAGCACAAATCGTCGGCGGGAAGGGGACGGAAGCTTGAAGGGCTGGTTCAAAGCGCGCTCGATCCAGCGCAAGATCTTCTTCGCCATGCTCCTGAGCTCGGTCTTCGCCATGCTGGTCGTCGCGCTGACCGCCGTCTTTTTGTTTGTAGCCTTCTTTGTCTCGAGCGAGGGCAAGTCGTCGCTGGCGCAGCTCGGTTACCTCGAAAACCAGCTCGACTACTTTGTCCAGTCGTTTGAAAACTACGGCAAGACGCTGCGCGCCAACGACGGCATACAAAAGCTGTGCGCCGCCTACGACGCGGCCGGCGGCCGCTTCAACTACGCTCACGCGGCCCAGGCGCTCGCCCAGATCTACGCGATCATCCCGAGCGCCGATTACATCAGCTCCACCACCGTCTACGGCGCCGACTGGCGGGTGCTGGCCTCGACCGCGCCGGTACCCACGCCCGATGCGCCGCCTGAACGGGAGGCGCGCGCCGCGTTCTGGCGGGCGGGCTGGAAGAACGACAAGTACGACGCCAAACGCAAGAACTACTCGTTCTCCTTCTATTCGCCGATCTTCGACTACCGGTCGGGCCGGCACATCGGCTACCTCGAATTGGTGCTGCCGGAGGCGGCGATCGCCAAGGCCTACGCCCGCTCGGTTTCCGACACCCACAGCATCGCGGTGCTCGACGCCGATGGGCTGGTACAAAGCAGCTCCCTGGGGCTCGAGCCGGGTTCGCCTTACGCGCCCGCGCCCGCGCTCGATTCGGGCGATCAAAGCGCACAGCAAATCGGCCTGACGAAGGCGGTCTTCGCCCGGCGCTACGCGAGGCT
The DNA here is from genome assembly GCF_051162045.1 of Anaerozeibacter quisquiliarum. Lineage (NCBI taxonomy): Bacteria > Bacillati > Bacillota > Clostridia > Eubacteriales > Anaerozeibacteraceae > Anaerozeibacter > Anaerozeibacter quisquiliarum. The sequence goes on along the minus strand of NZ_JBISDI010000002.1, from coordinate 151,049 downwards.
CAATTGGACGCTGGTCTACGAGATCACCGCGGACAAGTTCTTTGCGCCGGCGCTTTACTTCCTCGTGATCTTCGGCTGCGTGGCGCTCGGCTGTTTGATGCTGTACGCGCTGGCCGCCCGCCGGATATCGCGCACGATCACCCATCCGATCGACGCGCTGATCGGCCACACCCGCACGATCCGGCACGGGGCCTGGCTGACGATCGACGAGTCGATCGCCGAGGACGGCGAGATTCGGGCGCTGCTGCGCGCGTTCAACCGCATGATTACGGCGCAGGAGGAACTCAAGAACCGGCTCGTCGAGTCGGAGGAGGCCAAGGCGCGGCTGCTGCTGAACGCGCTGCAAGAACAGATCAACCCGCACTTTCTCTACAACACGCTGGACAACATATGCTCGCTGGCCGAGATCGGCGAGACCGAGGCGCTCACGAAGATGGTGCTCCGGCTGTCGGCGTTTTACCGCAAGTCGCTCAGCGGCGGCGGCTCGATCGTCACGATCGCGGAGGAGCTCGAGATCACGCGCAACTACCTCGAGATCATGAAGATCCGCACCGTGGGCCGCTTCGACTTCTCGATCGACTGTCCGCGGGAGCTCGCGGGCGTCAAGATCCCCAAGCTCGTGCTGCAGCCGGTGGCCGAGAACGCGATCGAGCACGGATTCGCGCATGTCGACCATCCGGGGTTCATTCACATTCGCGTACGCAGGGCGCAAGGGCGCATCGTGCTGTCGGTCGAGGACAATGGCGCGGGGCTCATGACGGAAGGCGGCATGCCGGCCGATGGGCAGCCGGGCTCCCGTTACGGGCTGACCAATGTGCGCAAGCGCCTGGCGCTCTACTTCGGGAACGACTCGGGCCTGAGCATCCGAAACGGCGAGCAGGGCGGCTGCCTCGTGGAGCTGACGATCCGGGAAGGGGGCGCGGACGATGCTGAAATACCGGCTGGCGATCGTTGACGACGAATACTACATCCGCCAGCGCCTCAAGAAGATCATCAACTGGACGCGCCTCGGCGTCGAGCCGGCCGGCGAAGCCGCGAACGGTCGCGAGGCCATCGGGCTGCTGGACGCCGGGGTCGACCTGATGGTGCTGGACATCAAGCTCCCCGACATGAGCGGCATCGACGTGGCGCGGTACGCGTACGAGCGCCACCTGGGCACCCGGATCATCCTGCTGTCGGGCTTCAACGACTTCAGCTACGCGCAGGGTGGCATCCGCCACGGCGTGGTCGACTACCTGCTCAAGCCCTGCGAGGAGGGCGACCTGAACCGGTCGATCGAACGAGCGATCCAAATGCTCGAGCAGGACTTGGAGCAGGGGCGCATGCTCAAGCTGGCGGGCCGCGGTGAAGCCGCGCCGGGCGACGGCGCAACGCAGCCCAGCCTCCCCTCCGACGTCGCCACCAGCCGCAAGATCTGCCGCTACATCGAGCGGCACTACGCCGAGCCCGACCTCAGCGTCACGGGCCTCGCCGAGCTGTTCCAGATGAACATCTCCTACCTGGGCAGCATCTTCAAGAAGGTCAACAAGCTGTCGATCCACCAGTACATCACGCTCGTGCGCATGCAGCGCGCCGCGGCGCTGATCCGCTCGCGCGGGCATAAGATCACCGACATCGCCTTCCTGGTCGGCTACAGCAACATCTTCTACTTTAGCAAGCGGTTCAAGATGGTCTTCGGCGTGTCGCCCAAGGAATACGAAAGGGCCTGTGTGGAGAAGGCATTGCGCGACGAAGAAACCGATGACGGAGAGTAACCGGATTCCTCAGACGGTGATCTCAATCAGGTGCCCGGACGGCGGCGGGGCGACGGCGGCGCTGCTTAGCTGCTCGACCAGCGCGGCGGCCTGCGATTCCTGTCCGTCCATGACCTTCTTGATCAGCGCGACGCCGACCGACTGCGCGAGCTGCGACTGGCTCGACGATATGGCGGCCGATATGAGGTAGTTGGAGATTTCCACCGACACGCACCTCCTGCCATGTATATCGGAGCGCAGCGCCAAAAGATGAGCGCGTCAAACCCGCCCGGCGTACCGCGTCAGCCGACGCGCGCGTACATCGACCGATCGATTCCGGCGGCATGCAGGGACCGGATAAGCGCCGATCTATTCTGACGCTGCCGCACGCGTGCTTTAATCGGCGATGGCCTAATGCCGCGGATTATCCCTGACGATCACCACGCCCTTCATAATCGCGGTGAGGATGTCGGCGTAGAACTGAATCGACAGCGCCTGGGTGCGCGTCATCACGTCGCCGAAATCGGTCACCACGTAGAACGGGCGGAAGTTGTTGAGCGCGTAGGCCTTCACGTCGGCCCGGCATCTCGCGCAGCCGCACATGCCCGTGTCGGCGATACACTGATCCAGGTACATCTCCACCAGCGCTTCCGACACATTTTGCACGTTGTAGGTCTCATCCATGGTCATACCTCTTTCGCCGCGCGCGGCGCATGTTGCGGACATATCCGCCTTGTCCCAAATCATATCATTCTCCGCTCGTAAATGCAAGCCGTTCGACCGGGAAAATTGTTGCGCCAAACGGTTGACAAACGCGCGCCGAATGGATATAATAATAAATCGTTGGCGGTCCTTGATGCGGGCGTGGCGGAATGGCAGACGCGCCAGATTTAGGATCTGGTGCCACAGAGGCGTATGAGTTCGAGTCTCTTCGCCCGCACCAATTATCATGAAGCGCGCGGTAGTAGCTCAGTTGGTAGAGCGCCACCTTGCCAAGGTGGAGGTCGCGAGTCCGAGTCTCGTCTACCGCTCCATCCAAAAATCGGGTCACTGACCCGATTTTTGCAATGAAACGCCCCCTGCGGGGCAAGGGGAGTTCGCCGCCCGCTCGTTGCTGCAAAACGCCTGACGCAGCGCCGCCGCGCCCGCGCATTTTGCGGGAGCAGTCGGACGAAAAATCCCCCCGCCTGAGGCGCCCGAGTCAATCCCTACGAATCAATCGCCGATTGCCCGGCGGTTGACAAACGCGCGCCGGGAAGGTATAATACTCACCGTTAACGGTTCCTGATGCGGGTGTAACTCAATGGCAGAGCGCCAGCCTTCCAAGCTGGATACGTGGGTTCGATTCCCATCACCCGCTCCAATCTTCCGAGAACAGGTCGGCGCGCGATGGCCTCTTAGTTGGCGGAGCGCCGCCTTGCCAAGGCGGAGGCCGCGCGTTCGAGCCTCGTCCGCCGCCCCCAAATCATCCCGGTGACCCAAACGCCTCTTTCTTCACGCAAGAAAGGCGTTTTGTTTTACGCTCGCTCCATGTTCGCCCGCGCCGGCATGTGCTATAATGGTAGTAAAACCCCGTGGGTCGGGCATTTTGCGTGGCGGGAGGCGAATGACGGCGCATGAAGCTGAGGGAAAGAGTGGTTGCTTGGGTGGTGGCGGCCGCGCTGTTCGCCGCAGGGGCTGGCGCGATATGGGGCTACCGGCGTACGAGCGAGCGAGGACAGCGCCAGAGCATCGACATCGCGCTCGACGATTTGATCCGCGAGCAGCAGGTGGCCTTCCAGGGTGAGATGGACGGCAAGCTGTGCCTGCTGAGCGCGCTGGCGATGGGCGCCGCCGCGCAGAGCGGCGCGGTCAGCGCCGAGCGGGCCGCGGCCATGCGCGCGGGCGCGGACGAGGCCGCGTTCGACATGGTAGGGCTGATCGGCCCGGACGGCATGGGTTACCTGGACGACGGGCAAATGCTGGACGTGCGCGAGAGCGACTACTACCGGGCCGCGCTTCAGGGCGAGGCGCGCCTGTTCCATGGCGTGTGGCCGCCGGACGGCGGCGAGGCGCGCTTTGTGGCGACCAGGCCGATCATGAAAGACGGCCGGCTGGCCGTGCTGGCGGTGGGCCGGCTGAGCAACGCCCCGCTGGCCGAGTTTCTCGCCGACCAGTCGCCCGACCAGAGCAGCTATTGCTTTGTGACCGGTAAAGACGGCGAGATCCTGGTGGCCGCCCGACACATGGGGCTGCTGTCGATCGCCGGCAACGTGCTGAAGTTCTACCGCGAGGCGGTACTCGAGTACGGGGCGAGCGTCGAGGCGCTTGGGCAGGATATGCAGAACGGGCAGTCGGGCACGCTGGCCTACCGCTACGGCAACCAGCGCCGCTACGCCAGCTACACGCCGCTGGGCGTGGGCGATTACTACCTGTTCTGCGTCATGCCGCGCGAGCGGATGGAAGCGCCGATCGTCGAGGCGCGCTCGGCGCTTTGGCGGCTGGCGTTGCAGTTGGCGGCAATCGCGGTGCTGCTGCTGGTGTTCGCCTGGTGGTGGCGGCGGCGGCTGGAAGCCTTGCTTGCGCATGCGCGGCGCGACGCGCGGCGCCAAGGCGCGATGCGGCGCGAGGCCGAGGCGCTGTCCTACACGATCCTGTTTGAAGTAGACGCTGCGACCGGCGCGCTGACGCTGAACGGCGCGTTCGAGCGCCAGCTCGGGCGCAAGCTGTCGATCGACAACTTGTACGCGATCGCCGAGGGCGAGCCTCGGTCCGAGGACGAGGCGGCGCTCAAGAAGCTTGCCGAGGCGATGAAGCGCGCAGTGCCCAAGTCGACGGCCAGCGTGCAACTGCGCCATCAGAACGGCGCGCTGATCTGGTATCGGGTGGCCTACAACGCGCTGTTTAACGCAGACAAGTCCGCGCCTTACGCCTTCATGGGCCGGATCGCCAACATCGAGCGCCAGGACCACGAGGACGACGCGCCCGACGTGCGTCCCGGCAGCGACGCGCTCACCGGCCTGATGGGGCACCGCGCCTTCATGGAGCAAGCTTCGCAGCTGCTGCCCGGGCTTCCGCCCGGCTGCGCGCTGCTGGTGGTGGACATCGACGGGTTCAAGGGCGCGCGCGATCCCAAAGGCCGCTACGATGGCGACCAGCTGATCCTGCACCTGAGCGAGACGATGCGGCGCGTGTTCGGGTCGGGCGACATGGTGGGCAGGCTCGGCGGGGATACCTTCGCGGCGCTGATGATGGGCGCGCCCTCGCGCGAGCAGATTGCGAAGAGCGCGCAGGCCATGTGCGACGCGTTCGAGGATTTCGAACGCCCGGACGGGGGAGACAAACCCACCTGCTCGGTCGGCGTCGCCTTGGTGGAGGACGGGGTGGACGACATCGCCGAGCTCAGCCGCCGGGCGGATCAGGCGCTGTACCGCGCAAAGCTCGCGGGCAAGCACCGCCACGCGTTCTATCAGGACAACCGGCGCGCGGCGGACGAGCCGCGCGGCAAGGCCGGCGACATCAGCTCCGTGCTGCTTCGGTGCACGACCGCCTTGCTCACCGAGCCGCTGCCCGCCGCGATGGACGTGCTGCTCGGCGAACTGGCGCTGTACTACCGGGCCGAGCGCGCCTTCGTGCTGGGTGCCGGGGCCGACGCTCTGCTCAAGGAGCGCTTTATCTGGTACGCGCGCGGCGTGGGACCGCATGAATGGCAAAGGCTCAAGCTTGACGAGATGCCGGCGATCGCCGAGGCGCTCAAGGGGCACAAGCCGGTCGTGCTGACCGGTGCCAACGTCCGCGAAATGACCGGCGGACGCGGTCTTGCGATGCTCGGCGGGGACAATATCTCGTCGATCTTCCTGATGCCGATCGGCCGCGACGGCGCGGGTATCGGGTTTATTGGGCTCGACAACCCATCCGACCACATGGGTTGCGTGGCGCTGCTCAAGTCCATCAGCCAATGCCTGTACGGCGTCCTGTCAGAGAAGGAGCAATGACCGATGAACGATAGAATCGTCCCCTCCAAGGATACGCTTGAGCGGATCATCCGCGAAATCCCCACGCCCTTCCACCTGTATGACGAGGCCGCGCTGGTTCGGCGCATGCGCGCGCTGAACGGGGCGTTTGCCTGGAACGCGGGCTTTCGCGAGTACTTCGCGGTCAAGGCCACGCCCAATCCCCATTTGCTTCAATTGATGAAGGCCGAGGGGCTGGGCGCGGACTGTGCGTCGCTGACCGAGCTGATGCTGGCGCGCGCCGTGGGCTTTTCGGGTGAGGAGATCATGTTCTCGTCCAACGAGACGCCCGCCGAGGAGTACCGGCTGGCGCGCTCGCTCGACGCCACGATCAACCTCGACGACATCACCCATATCGACTTTTTGAAGGAAAACGGCGGCATCCCCGAGCGGATCTGCCTGCGCTACAACCCCGGCGGGGACTATCGGGTGGCCAATCGGGTGATGGGGAATCCGGGCGAGGCCAAGTACGGCATGACGCGCGCGCAGGTCGTCGAGGCCGTGCGCCGGCTGACGGCGCTCGGCACAAAGCGGTTCGCGCTGCACGCGTTCTTGGTCAGCAACGCGATCGACCCGGCCTACTACCCCGGTATGGCGCGGCTGCTGATGGAGCTGGCGATTGATGTGCACCGCGAGACGGGCGCCGAGGTATACACGGTCAACCTGTCGGGCGGCGTGGGCATCCCCTACCGGCCCGAAGAGCGGCCGGTCGACATCGCGCAAGTCGGCGCGGGCGTCAAGGCCGCCTACGACGAGCTGATCGCGGGCACAGCCCTTGAGGGGCTTCGCATCGCGACCGAGCTCGGCCGCTGGCTGACCGGCCCGGTCGGCTGCCTCATCACGCGCGCGATCCACGAAAAGCACACCCACAAGGAATACATCGGCGTGGACGCCTCGGCCTGCGACCTGATGCGTCCGGCGATGTACGGGGCCTATCACCACATCACCGTCGCCGGCAAGGAAGACGCGCCGGCCGACCACACCTACGATGTGGTGGGCTCATTGTGCGAGAACAACGACAAGTTCGCGGTCGACCGCCAGCTCCCGCCAATCGAGCGCGGCGACCTGCTGATTATCCACGACACCGGCGCGCACGGCCGCTCGATGGGCTACAACTACAACGGCAAACTGCGCTCGGGCGAGGTGCTGCTCAAGGCCGACGGCAGTTTCAAGCTGATCCGCAGAGCGGAGACGCCGGAGGATTATTTTGCGACGCTCGATTATCCGGGGCTGACGGGCTGATAACCTTCCCGCGCTTGACAGCGGGAGGGACGCGCGGATACAATAATGGGACGCTTGCCGGACGGCGGCATCGTGATCTGCGATCGGGCAGCGGGGGGACGCGCGTCTCCCCGCCGCACATGCGTTTTTGGGGTGGGGCGGATGGTGGTCATCGTGGGGCTGGGCAATCCCGGGGCGAGGTATCGGCGCACGCGGCACAACGTCGGGTTCGACGTGGTGGAGATATTGGCCGAGCGCAACAAGATCGCGCTGACCCGGTCGCGCGGTAAGGCGCTGGTCGGCGAGGGCATGATCGGGGGCGTTCGGGTGGCGCTGTGCCAGCCGCAGACCTATATGAACCTGAGCGGCGAGAGCGTGGTGCAGCTGGTCAACTGGTACAAGCCCGAGCCGGGCGGGTTGATCGTGACCTACGATGACGTCGACTTGCCGCTAGGCAAGGTGCGCGTGCGCGCGCAGGGCAGCGCGGGCACGCACAACGGCATGCGCTCGATCATCGGTTTGTGCGGCCGGGACGACTTCCCGCGCGTGCGCGTGGGCATCGGCCGCCCGCCCGAGGGCTGGGACCTGGCCGATTTCGTGCTGACGCGCTACGAGACCGCAGACGAGCGCGAGATTGCTTTCGCCGGCTACATGAAGGCTGCGCAGGCGATCGAGGTGCTGGTTAAGGAAGGCGTGACGAAGGCCGCGGCCTTCGCCAGCCTATAATCGTTTAGGGGAGATTTATGTCAGACGTTCAAAACTGCCTGTTCGGACCGCTTGAGGAGCTTGACGCGTTTCATGCGCTGTGCGCTTCGGTGGCACGGCCGGGCGCGCAGGCGGTGGCGGGGGTGAGCGACAGCCAGCGGCTGCATCTGCTGGCGGCGCTGGCGGTCAAGACAGGCCGTCCGCTGATCCTGGTCACGTCGAGCGAGCAGGCGGCGGCGCGCGCGGTCGGCGACCTTCAGCAGTTGATGCCCGGCCAGGTGTCCGCGTTTCCGGCGCGCGAGGTGTCGTTCTTGCGCACCGCCGCGTCCAGCCACGACCTCGCGATGCGCCGGCTGCACGCGCTGGGCAGCGCCGTCACCGGGAAGCTGAGCGCGCTGGTCGCGCCGGCCGACGCGCTGATGCACCCTCTGATGCCGCGCGCGCTGTTCGAGGCGCATGTGATCCGGGTCAAGGAGGGGCAGCGGCTCGACCCGCAGGAACTGATGGCGCGCCTGGTCGCTGCCGGCTACGAGCGGGTGGACGTGACCGAGGCGCGCGGCCAGTGCGCGCTGCGAGGCGGCATCCTCGATGTCTACCCGATCGGGCAGGACAACGCGCTCAGGCTTGAGTTTTTCGACGACGAGGTGGACTCGCTGCGCGACTTCGACGTGATGACGCAGCGCTCGATCGCGCGGCGGGCCTCGGCCGAGATCTTTCCCGCGAGCGAGGTGCTGCTCACCGCCGACATGGCGCGCGAGGCCGCCGGGCGGCTGTCGGATGCGCTGGTCGCCGCGCGCGCCGGCGGACGCGCCTCCGGAGCGCCGGTCGACCGCCAGCGCGCGCTCGAGCAGGAGTTCGGGCTCATGCCCTACGAGCAGTTCTTCGAGCTGATGGGCGGGGACGACGACGGCGAGCTGCCTTCGGCGTTCGACCTCAAGCCATCCGCCAAGCGCGCCGCGCCCGTTCATCAGGACAAGAAAATCGACTACGCGCTGCGCACGGCGCTCGGGCGCAACTTCGCGGCGAGGCTGGACGCGCTCAAGGACGGGCGCAGCTTTGCCGGGGCCGAGTCGCTGATGCCGCTCATCTACGAGCACACCGAGGCGCTCGAAGACTACTTCGACCGCCCAATCATTGCGCTCGACCAACCGGAGCGGCTGCGCGAGCGCGTGGACAACCGGCTGCTCGAGTTCGAGGAGCACGTAAAAACCGCGCTCGAGCGCGAGGACGCGCTGCCGGAGCAGGGCGCGCTGCTCAAGACGTTCGCGCAGCTGCTCGTGGGCTTTGAGCGCTGCGCGCTGATCGCGATGAACCCGTTTTTGCGTACGCTCGAGGGGTTTCGCTTTCGGGGCATCCACAAGTTCGACGGCATACCCGCGACCGGCTACCAGGGCAATGTGCACGAGCTCGCGCGCGACCTCAAGCGCTGGCGGGACGAGGGCTGGCGCATCGCGCTGCTGGCGGGCGGCGTGGCGCGCGCGCAGCGGCTGAACCGGCTGCTGTTTGAAAACGGCTGTCCGGCCCCGTTCGTCGATCCCGCGCCCGAGCTGCTTACGGCGGGCGAACCGGTGATCCTCTCTTCGGCGCTCGAGCACGGCTTCGCCTACCCGGACATCAAGCTTTCTGTGGTCACCGAGGCCGACATCTTCGGCGCCAGCAAGCACAAGCCGGCGGCCAAGGCGTCCTCGGGCGAGAAGCTGGCGGCGTTCACCGACCTGAACGTCGGCGACTACGTGGTGCATGAAAACCACGGCATCGGCCGTTACATGGGCACGGTGCGGCTGGCCAGCGAGGGCACGTTCCGAGATTTTTTGCACATCCAATACGTGGGCACCGACAAGCTGTACGTGCCCACCGACCAGCTCGACCGGGTGCAGAAGTACATCGGCTCCGAGGGCGAAGCGCCCAAGCTCAACCGGCTGTCGGGCGGCGAGTGGCAGCGCCAAAAGGCCCGCGTACAGAAGGCGGTGCAGGACATCGCGGGCGAGCTTGTCAAGCTGTACGCCCGGCGAACCAGCGCGCCCGGCTATGCGTTTGCGCCCGACACGCCCTGGCAGCGCCAGTTCGAGGACGCGTTTGAGTACGAGGAGACGCCCGACCAGGCGCAGGCGATCGAGGAGATCAAGCGCGACATGGAGAAGCCGCGCGCCATGGACCGGCTGCTGTGCGGCGACGTGGGCTACGGCAAGACCGAGGTGGCGCTGCGCGCCATCTTCAAGTGCGTCTGTGACGGCAAGCAGGCGGCGCTGCTGGCACCGACTACCATTTTGGTGCAGCAGCACTACGCCACCATGCTGAAGAGATTCGACGGCTTCCCGGTCAAGGTGGACACGCTTAGCCGATTCAAGACGGCGGCCGAACAGAAGCGGGTGATCGATCAGCTCCGGGCGGGGGAACTCGACGTGGTAATCGGCACCCACCGGCTGCTGGGCAAGGACTTGGCGTACAAGGACCTGGGGCTGCTGGTCGTGGACGAGGAGCAGCGCTTCGGCGTCAAGCACAAGGAGACGATCAAGCAGTTCAAGAAGAACATCGACGTGCTGACGCTGTCGGCGACGCCGATCCCGCGTACGCTGCACATGTCGATGGTGGGCATCCGCGACATGAGCCTTTTGCGCACCCCGCCCGAGGAGCGATATCCGGTGCAGACCTACGTGGTCGAATATTCCGACGGGCTGATGCGCGACGCCATTTTGCGCGAGCTGTCGCGCGGCGGTCAGGTGTACGTGCTGCACAACCGGGTGCAGACGATCGAGGTGATGTACGCGCGGCTCAAGCGGCTGGTGCCCGAGGCGCGCATCGCGGTGGGACACGGCCAGATGCGCGAGCACGCGCTCGAGGACGTGATGCTCGACTTCTACGAGGGCAAGTACAACGTGCTGCTGTGCACCACGATCATCGAGGCCGGGCTCGACGTGCCGCGCGCCAATACGCTGATCGTGTGCGACGCCGACCGGTTTGGCCTCGCGCAGCTGTACCAGCTGCGCGGGCGCGTGGGCCGGTCGAATCGGCTGGCCTACGCATTTCTGACGGTCAGCCCGGGTAAGGTACTGACCGAGACCGCCGACAAGCGGCTGAACGCGATCCGCGAGTTCACGGAGTTCGGCGCGGGTTTCCGCGTGGCGATGCGCGACCTCGAGATTCGGGGCACGGGCAACATTTTGGGCGCGGAGCAGTCGGGGCACATGGCGTCGGTGGGCTACGACCTGTACGTCAAGATGATCGAGGACGCGGTGCGCCTCCTGCGCGGCGACGCTTCGCAAGGCGACATCGAGACCCGTGTGGAGCTCAAGATCGACGCCTACCTGCCGCAGGCCTATGTGCCCAGCGATATGACGCGCGTCGAGGTGTACAAGAAGATCGCGTCCATCCGAGATCGCGACGGGCGCGAGGACCTGATCGAGGAGCTGGTCGACCGTTTCGGCGACCCGGGCAAGCCCGTCATGAACCTGATCGAGATCGCGCACCTGAAGGCGCTGTGCCAGCGGCTGGGCATCGAGTCGGCGTCGATGCTTCGGGGCGAGCTCAAGCTGCGGTTCGCCAAGAGCGCCGACCCCGACGTGGCGCGCCTGGTCGCGGCGCTTGCGAAGCACGAGAAGCACGTGCGCCTGATCGCGGGCAAGGAACCGGCACTGCACTATGTGGACATGGGCAAGGATGTCGAGGAGCTGCTGCGCGGTGCGGTGGAAATGCTCGAGGATGTGGTGCCGAAGGTAGTGGAGGTATAAAGGAACTCTTATGTCAAACGGATTTCTCCCGGTCACCTTGGACGAAATGCACGCGCGCGGGTGGGAGATTTGCGACTTCGTGCTGGTCAGTGCGGACGCCTACGTCGATCACCCGTCGTTCGGGCACGCGATCATCGCGCGGGTGCTCGAGCGCGCGGGCTACCGCGTGTGCGTGCTGCCGCAGCCGAAGTGGACGACCGCCGAGGACTTCAAGCGCTTTGGCGCGCCCCGGCTGGGCTTTTTGATCTCGGGCGGGGTGATCGACTCGATGGTCAACCACTACACCGCCGCCCGCAAGCCTCGAAGTCAGGACGTCTACAGCCCCGGCGGCGTGGCCGGCCGCCGGCCCGATCGCGCGACGATCGTGTACGCCAACCGCGTGCGCGAGGCCTTCTCCGGCGTGCCCATCCTGATCGGCGGGGTGGAGGCGTCGCTTCGGCGGTTCGCGCACTACGACTATTGGGACGACCGGGTGCGCAACTCGGTCCTGGTCGACAGCGGCGCGGACATGCTGCTGTACGGCATGGGCGAGCGGGTGATCGTCGAGGCGGCGAAATACCTTGAAACCGGCGCGCCCGTCGCGGATTCGCGCATCGCCGGCACCTGCGTGATGCGCAGGGAGCCGATCGACGGGTACATCTTGCTCGACTCGGCGGCCGAGGTGGCGCACGACAAAGCGGCCTACGCGCGCGCGTTCAGGATCCAGTACGACGAGCAGGACCCCGTGCGGGGTGTGGGGCTGTGCCAGCAGCACGGCAAGCGCTACCTGTGCCAGCACCCGCCCGCTATGCCGCTCACGACGCAGGAACTCGACCGGGTCTACGCGCTGCCCTACGCGCGCGCCTGGCACCCGATGTACGATGCGGCGGGCGGCGTGCCGGCGCTGGGCGAGGTGGAATTTTCGCTTTCCTCGTCGCGCGGCTGCTTCGGCGCGTGCAACTTCTGCGCGCTGACCATGCATCAGGGACGCATCGTGACCTCGCGCAGCCGACAATCGCTGGTCGCCGAGGCGGTTAGGCTCACGCATATGAAGGACTTCAAGGGCTACATCCACGACGTGGGCGGCCCGACGGCCAACTTCCGCCATCCGGCGTGCGCGAAGCAGCTCACGCACGGCGCATGCAAGAACCGGCAATGCCTGTTTCCCGAGCCCTGCAAACAGTTGGACGCCGATCACGGCGACTACATCGCGGTGCTGCGCGCGCTGCGCGCGGTGCCCGGGGTCAAGAAGGTGTTCATCCGATCGGGCATCCGCTATGATTATCTGCTCAAGGACAAGAGCGGCGCGTTCCTCGACGAGCTGGTGCGCAACCATGTGTCGGGCCAGCTCAAGGTGGCCCCCGAGCATGTGTCGGGCGCGGTGCTGCGCAAGATGGGCAAGCCGGGGGCGGACGTATTCGAGCGGTTCGTGCAGCAATACCGCGAGGCCAATAAGCGCGCGGGGCTCGAGCAATATCTGGTGCCCTACCTGATGTCCAGCCACCCCGGCTCGACGCTGCACGACGCGGTGACGCTGGCCGAATACCTGAAGCAATCGGGCCTGCGCCCCGAGCAGGTGCAGGACTTCTACCCGACGCCGGGCACGATGTCCACCGCCATGTTCTTTACCGGCCTCGACCCGCGCGACATGCAGAGGGTTTACGTGGCGCGCGACCCGCACGAAAAGGCGATGCAGCGCGCGCTGATGCAGTACTTCCGCCCGGAGAACCGCGCGCTGGTGCTGGAAGCGCTCAAAAAAGCCGGCCGGCAGGACCTGATCGGCACCGGTCCGCATTGCCTGGTGCGCGAGATGCGGCCTGCGCCGGGACAAAGCGGCTGGCCCGGACAGCGGGGCGCGCCCCGCAAGAGCGGCGCAAGCCGCCCCAAGGCCGGCAGGGGAGGGGCCGCGCCGACGCGCGGCGGCAGGCCATCCCGCGCACCCAGGCGTCCCGCCTCAAAGAAGCGCTGAGGTTACGCTCCGTGCGGCCCCTATCTTGCTTTCAATTGGCAAAGACAATTAAGGGCAGATGGCCGCCGCGATTGAACGGTTCTTACCCCATCCCAAAGACCGACATCAACCGCGCCGGCCACTCGCCGATGCTGGGGCTGTGCTGGCGGATGAACGCGGCGATCATTTCGCGCGACGCGCCGGTGGCGTCGAGGGTCCATTGTCCGTCGGTGACCTGGCCGATGGCCACGCGTCCGACTGCCATGCCGCCGATGGCCAGTTCCCTCGCCACAGCCATACCGCCCATGGAGTACAGGCCGAGCGCCATGCCGCCGATGGCCAGCGCGCCCACCGCGATGCCGCCGAAGGCGACGCCGCCGAGCGCCATGCCGCCCAGCGCCAACAAGAGCCCCGCCGACAGCCCGCCAAGGCTGATAAGCCCGGCGGCAATGCCGCCCAGTGCGAAGCCGCCCAGCGCGATATCGCCCACCGCGATCACGCCGCGCGCCACCGCGGGCCGACCCGAAAAGCGAGAGAACTTAACATGGATGAGCGGCAGGCCCAGGAAAGCGGCTTCGCTCTTGTATTCATAGATATCGCGCCGCTCGATGGCGCGCTCAAGCTGACGCAACTGCTCGAGCAGCGCAGCCTGGTCGAGGGAACCTGCGCCCGCATCGGGCGATGGCTTGCCCAGCACCAGTTCGTCGAGGCTTGCGCCGAACAGATCGGCCAACTGAATCAGTTTGGGCAACTCGGGCATGCTGCCGCCTGACTCCCACTTGCCGACTGCCTGTCGCGATACGTCCAGCCGCTCGGCCAGCATTTCCTGCGACCAGCCCTGTTTGCGCCGAAGCGCGATCAATCGTTCAGAAAACACAGAAAAGCCCCCCTTCAACGGGCTTCAATATATCAAAAACGCCTGCCTTCCGCAAGCAAGCAACCCATTGCAATCAGGCAACCTGTGGTTGCAGGCCCTATTTGACGGGGATTAACCCCGTGCGCGCGCAGTGGAACATGAACTGCTGCACCAAGCCCGCGTCCTCGCCGAACAGCGCACGCGAGGCGCGCTTAAGCGCCGGGCGGCTCTTGGCCTGCGCGAGTTCGGGAAACCAGGCGCGGGTCAGCCGGTCGACCCACACGTCGACCGGGAAGGCGGAGCTGTGGCTGCAGCCGAACAGCAGCACGCAGTCGGCCACCTTGTCGCCGACGCCGGGGAGTTTGGTGAGTTCCGCGTGCGCCTCGTCGTAGGGCAGGCGATCGAGCTCGCCGAGCGGGAAGCCGGCCGCCACCATGCGCGCGGTGTTCACCAGGAACGGCGCGCGATAGCCAAAACCCAGCGCGCGCAGCGCCTGCTCGCTTACCCCGGACAATACCTCGGGCGAGGGCAGCGCGTTAAGCGTCAGGCCGCCCGCCTCATGCGCCTCGCCGTAGTGCTCCGCCAGCAGCCGGCACAGCCGCCGGATGCGCGAAAGGTTGTTGTTGGCCGACAGGATGAAGCCGACCAGCGCCTCCCAGGGAGGCTGATTAAGCACCCGCAGCCCCGGCAGGCGCTCGAGGGCCATGACGGCGTAGGGGAAGCCCGCATAGCGGCCCGAAAGCGCGCTATAGTCGCGCGGCAGATCGAGGTAGTGCACATAGGCCTCGACCAAATCCTCGCGCACCGGGTAGAGCACGAGCCCGTCCGGGCGCGGCTCGACCGAAATCGCGCTGCCGTACAGCACATTGTAGAACTTGCCCTGATACTCGCGCCAGGTGAAGCATTGCGCGCTGTCGATCAGCATGAGCCGCGCATCGAGCGCCACGCCCTCGATACGCAGGGTATTGTCTTGCCAGGTCGTGTTCATCATTCGATGATTATAATATACAGGGATTCGCCGTTGCAAGCACTCGTGACAAATTTCTGCCCGCCCGCGCTTTTTTCCTATAAGTTAACCGACGCATGCTATACTAAATCTATATTTACGCCCGCTTAAGGGCGGTCACGAAGGAGTCGATCTCCATGGTACGCACCCGTTTCGCGCCCAGCCCCACCGGGTATCTGCACTTGGGCGGCCTGCGCACGGCGCTTTACACCTACCTGTTCGCGCGCAAGATGGGCGGCGCGTTCATCTTGCGCATCGAGGACACCGACCAGGAGCGCGAGGTGCCCGGCGCGGTGGACAGGATCTACCAGTCGCTTAAGCTGGCGGGGCTCAAGTACGACGAAGGTCCGGACGTGGGCGGCGGCTACGGCCCCTACATCCAGACCCAGCGCAAGGATATCTACCTGCCCTACGCCAAGCAGCTCGTGGAAAAGGGCGGCGCGTACTACTGCTTCTGCACCAAGGAGCGGCTGGACGAGGCGCGCAGGCAGGCGGAAGCTGCGGGCGAGACCTTCAAGTACGACAAGCACTGCCTGCATCTATCCAGGGATGAGGTCCGCCGCCGCCTCAATGCGGGCGAGCCCTACGTGATTCGCCAGAATGTGCCGCTGGCCGGCAAGGCGTCGTTCGACGACGCGCTGTACGGCCATGTGGAGGTGGATTGCGCGACGCTTGACGACAATGTGCTGATCAAGGCCGACGCTCTGCCCACCTACAACTTCGCCAACGTCGTGGACGACCACACGATGGGCATCACCCACGTGATGCGCGGCACCGAGTACCTGTCGAGCGCGCCCAAGTACAATCTGCTGTACGAGTCGTTCGGTTGGCGGCCGCCGATCTACGTGCACCTGCCGGTGGTCATGCGCGACGCCACGCGCAAGCTATCCAAGCGCTACGGCGATCCCTCGTTCGAGGATCTGATGGAGCAGGGTTACCTGCGCGACGCCGTAATCAACTTCATCGCGCTGCTCGGTTGGAGCCCGCGCAGCGAGCGCGAGTTCTTCACGCTCGAGGAGCTTGAGCAGGCGTTCGACCTCGAGGGTCTGAGCAAGGCGCCCTCGATCTTCGACATGAACAAGCTGACCTGGTTCAACGCCGAGTACATGCGCGCTCTTCCCCCCGAGGAATTCCTCGAGCGCGCGACGCCCTGGCTCAAACAGGTGCTCGACCCCGAGAAATTCGACTTTGCGCGCATCGCGGAGCTGCTGCACACGCGCACCGAGGTGCTGGGCCAGATCCCCGGCATGGTCGACTTCCTGGCGCAGATGCCCTCGTTCGACACCGCGCTCTACACGCACAAGAAGATGAAGACCGATCCCGCGGTGGCGCTCGATTCGCTCAGAAAGCTGCGCCCGGTGATCGAGGGCGTCGCGGATTTCAGCGAGGCGGGCATTCACGCGGCGGTGACGGCGGCGATCGAGCAGTTCCAGATGAAGACCGGGCAGGCGCTGTGGCCGCTGCGCATCGCGATTTCGGGCAAGGCTTCAACGCCCGGCGGCGCGATCGAGATCGCGTACCTGCTGGGCAAGGCCGAGACGCTGAAGCGCCTCGACCGCGCCATCGCACAGTTGGAGGCTTGACATGGCGCAGACGGTGACCGAACCCAAGGGCCTGTGGAAGCTGCGCGTCTTCCTGTTCAACAAGATGTGCGGCCTGGCGCGGCGGGGGCTGCTCGATTGGCTGCCCGACAGGCTGTTCCTCAAGCTGCAATACTATCTGAAGCTGGGGCGTCGGCTCAACCTTAAGCGCCCTGCGCTGTACAACGAAAAGCTGCAGTGGATCAAGCTCTACGACCGCGACGAGCGCTACCCGGGCTTCGTCGACAAGCTCGCGGTGCGCGACTACGTGCGCGAGCAGGTGGGCGAGGAATACCTGATTCCGGAGATCGCGCGCTACGAGCGGCCGGAGGACATCGACTGGGACGCGCTGCCCGAGAAGTACGTGCTCAAATGTACGCACGGCTCGTCGACCAACATCATCCAGGACGGCACCAAAACGGCCGAAGCGATCGAGCGCGAAAAGCGCAGGCTGCCCGGCTGGATGGCCGGCGACTGGTTCCGGCTCAGCCGCGAGTGGCCCTATAAGGGCATCCGACCGCGCATTTTGGTCGAGCAGTTTCTCGAGGGGCCGGGCGGGCAGGTGCCCTACGACTACAAGATCCTGTGCTTTGACGGCGAGCCGCGCTACATCATCGTGGACGTCGACCGCTATCAGGACCACAAACGCAACTTCTACGATCTCAACTGGGAGCGGCAGGCGATCTTCAACCGCCACCCCGGCTACGACGGGCAGGTTCAGCGGCCCGAGTGCCTAAACGAGATGCTGGATGTGGCGCGCAAGCTGTCCAAGGGGCTAAAGCACATCCGTATTGACCTATACGAGGTAGACGGCCGGGTGTACTTCGGCGAGATGACCTTCTTCCACGGGTACGGCATGGAGGTGTTCCGCCCGCGTTCGTTCGAGCAGCACCTGGGCGAACTGATCCGGCTGTAAGCCGGTCACGCGAGTCCGGCCGCATGAATGAATTCCCCGCCGGGCGGGCAAGCTCGCCCTTTGGGGGAATCCATTTGCACCGGCAAAGCCAGCACAAATGATTGAACATGGAGGGCTGCGGCCCTCCAGACCTCCCGGGGTTTTCGAGAATGGCTGCCTGGGTGGGAGAGGGGTATCGATGAGCAAGTTCTACGCGCAGCTGCACCTGCACACCGCCGAATCGAGCGCGTGCGGGCGCGACGGCGCCGAAGCGATGATGCGCGCCTGCGCCGGGCAGGGTTACGGACTGGTCGTGGTGACCGACCACTTTTTCAACGCCAACACCACCAGCCCCCGAAATCTGCCCTGGCCGGAGCGGGTCGGTTGGCTCATGAAGGGTTACCGCGCGGCCAAGAAAGCGGGCGACAAGTTGGGTGTCGCCGTGCTGTTCGGCTGGGAAACCGACCAAGGCGGGCCGGAGATATTGACCTACGGACTGGGTGAAGAATATCTGCTTACGCATCCCGACATTGCCGAGTGGGACCTCGAACGGTACGCGCGCGAGACGCGGGCGGCGGGCGCGTTTCTCGCGCACGCGCACCCGTTCCGCCAGGCATATTACATCGATCCGTTCCGGCCTCGGCCCGAGCTGTACGACGCGATCGAGGTCTACAACGCTCACCACCACCACGCGGGGCACAGCGAATGGGATGCGCAGGCGCTGCGGCTGGCGCACAGGCACGGCTCGTTGATGACCGCCGGCGCCGACGCGCACAAGGCGGATGAAGTGGGCTTCGGTGCGATGGAACTGCCCTGGCCGGTCGCCGACATGGACGGGCTGATCGCGGCGCTCAGGAGCGGGCGCGCGCGGGTCATTGAGAAATTATAGGAGTCATACCATTGAATCAAGCGAAGAAAAAGAGGGCGTGGGCGAAGGTGTTATCGTGGGTGTTGGCGGCCGGGCTGATCGCGGGCGGCGCGTTGGTGGCGGTGGTGCACGTCGCGTCGCGCGCGAGCTATCCCGTCAGGCGCGCCGACGCCATCGTGGTGCTGGGCGCGCGCGTGATGCCGGACGGCGAGCTGTCCACCACGCTCGAGCACCGGATCGAGACGGCCTACGCGGCCTATGAGCAAAAGCTGGCCGATCAGTTCATCGTGTGCGGGGCGCGCGGGAGCGACGAGCCTGTGACCGAGGCTTTCGCGATGGCCCAATACCTGCGCGCGCGCGGGGTGCCGGAATCCCACATCCATCTCGAGGATCAGTCGATTGACACCGAACAGAATCTGCTGGGCGCGCGCTCGATCATGGAGGCACGGGGCCTTACGAGCGCGCTGCTCGTGACCAGCGACTACCACATGACGCGGGCGCTGTGGCTGAGCGCCGACGTGGGCGTGGACGTCGCGGCCTATCCCGCGCCCGGCCCCGACCTGTGGCACAACCGCGCGGTCGCCCGCCTCAAGGAAGCGCTGAGCTGGACGAAGTATTTCGTGCAGCGAAGGGTATTGCGCTGATCGTATGATTTGGCTGCGCACGGTAAGTTGCGGGCGGCGGGTGACCGCAGGCCTGTGGTTTTACGGCGCAGGGGAGACTCGTCCTATCGATGAAGGTGCCGCCCGTCGGGCGGCACCTTCATCGATAGGACATCGGGAACGCCGCGCCGCCGCCGTTTGGACTCGGCCTTGCGTTCCTTTTGTTTGAATGTTTGATACGGCGGCGCGGGGTTACGGGGTTACGCCAAGGGCTCCGCCCCTGGACCCCGCCAAAGGGCTTCACTCAATTCGCAATGGTCGCCCCACGCCATCCGGCGTGGATGCTCGCTTGCTCATTGGGCTGGCGCCCTCCCTTCCTCGCCCGCCGGGCGCGGTCGGGTGCGCCCCTCTGGACGCCCTTCAGCGCTCACGCGGGGGAGGGGTGTCCTCGCGCTCGTTTTGCGCTTTGTTGGCAGCCTTCATCGCCTGAAATGCTTCTCGGCTCATCACCGTGTTTGTGCCCAGACAGGCGTCGCAGCGCGCGCCGCATTCCGGGCACACGCAGCCCAGCCGCATGCTCTCCGCGTGAACCATGTACGCGTCGCACCGCGGACATCCGCATCGCATCCGATCACTCCATTCCCTTCATCAGTGCCTCAAGCGCCGCCGGCAGCGGCGATTCAAACGACAGCCGCTTCCCGCTTGCCGGATGCGTCAGCGACAGAAACGCCGAGTGCAGCGCGAACCGGCCCGGCAGCCGCGCATCCTCCGTCCCATACAGGAAGTCACCCAGCACCGGGCAGCCGATCGACTGCAGGTGCACCCGGATTTGATGCGTACGCCCGGTGAACAGCTTGAGCCGCAAAAGCGCCATACCGCCGCGCGTCTCCAGCGTCCGATACGCCGTGCGCGCGGCCTTGCCGTCCGCGCGCACCTCGCGCCTGACCGTCGCGCCGTCCGCTTTGCCGATCGGGGCCTCGATCTCGCCCTCGCCCGGCTCGGGGCGGCCCGCGACCACCGCCAGGTATTCGCGCTCGAAATCGCCGCTGTGCAGCTTTTGCGACAGCAGCATCTGCGCGTGCGCGTGCTTGGCCACCACCATCAGCCCGCTCGTGCCCTTATCCAGCCGGTTGACCGGCCGGAACGCGTAGCTGGGATCGCCCGCATAGCGGTGCGCCAGCCGGTTTTCGAGCGTCCCGCCCGCCTGGCGCGGCGACGACTGGCAGGCGAGCGGCGCTTCCTTATCGACAATCAGCAGGTGTTCGTCCTCATAGACCACGAAGACGGGCCCCGCCTCCGGCATGGGGGCGCGGCCCGGCGCTTCCACCAGCGTCAACTCGATCACGTCGCCCGCGCGCACCGGTTCGTTCGCATGCACCGCGCGCCCATTGAGCATCAGCGCGCCCGCCGCCTTCAGCATGCTCAGTTGGTGATACGACAGCCCGATCGAGCCGCGAATGACCCGCTTGATTAGCCGCCCGTCGTCCGCGGGCGGCACGGGGTAGGTGATGGTGTGCACGGAAGCCTCCCAATCACTGAGGCTGCAGCGCCAAGAGACGCCGCAGCCCCGGTTTCTTGCTTATCTAACGGAAAACGGCGGTTGCAAAGCGCAGATCGCCCCTACGGCACCCGGCCTTGCCCTGTTTTCATCAGTCGTTCGCGGCCGCGTCGCCGCCCTCGGCGTCATCTGCCGGGACATCCGCCTCCTGAGCGTCCGCCTCCGGCGTGTCGGTCTCGGGCGCGGCCAAGCCTTCCGGCATTTCCCCCTGGGGGTAGAGCTTGGCCGTCGCGCCGCGCAGGTCGAGGCCATAGAGCGCGTCGCCCTCCTGAACCTTCACCTTGAAGCCGAGCGTACCCGCCTTGCCCGGAGCCAGCTTCTTGCCCGCTTCGAGCTCCTTGAACGCGACCGAGGTACCGTCCTTGAGCGTGATGTAGATGGTGCCGGCCTCGGGCGCGGCCGCAGCCTTGGTGCGGTTGACAAAGAACATCTGAACCATCAGATGGCCGTCCTTGTAGAAGATCTGGCGCGCGCTGGTGTAGATTTGTTCTTCGTCGCCGACGACCGGTTTCTTATACTGGGCGCGGTTGCCCGCGACCGCTATCTTGCAATCGACCATCGCCTTCTTGCCCGCCTTGGCGCGGATGATGGCCTTGCCGGGCGAGCGCGCCGTGACATTGCCCTCCTGGTCGACCGAGGCGACCTTGGGGTTCGAGCTCGCGTATTTGACCTGTACGGCGCCCGCCGAAACCGGCGCGTCCACCGTGAGCTGCGCCCTGTCTGCGCCCGGCAGGCCGACGACCAGGTTGAGTTCCGAAGGCGTGACCGTCAGTTCGGACACGTTCGCGCTCTCGCCGCCCTCGCCGGTCGCGTCGCCCCTGACCGTCACCAGGCAGCGCGCCTTGCCGCCGCCGAACGTCTTGACGCCGATGATCGCGCGGCCGGGGCCGACCGCGGTCACGAGGCCGGTGTCGTCCACCTGCGCCACGCGCTCGTCGCTGCTTTTCCACGAGAGCGACGCGAGCGAGGCGTTCGCGGGCTTGACCTGTACCTCGAGCGCCTGCTTCGCGCCCCCGTCGAGCGTGAGCTTGCCCGGCTTGAGCTTGACGTTCTTGGCCGGCGTACCGCCCACCATCACGCGGCAGGTGGCGCTGGCGCCGTTCTCGAGGCTGGCGGTGATCGCGCACGTGCCCTCGGCCACGGCCGTGATCTTGCCTTCCTCGACCGTCGCGATTGCCGGGTCGCTGCTCTCCCAGGTGATCGCCGATTCCGTTCCGGCCGGCTTGACCTGGGCCTTCAATTGTGTGCCCGCGCCCGGCTTGAGCAGCAGGCTGTCCTTGCTCAGCAGCACCGACGCGCCCTTGACGTTCACCTTGATCGGGACCGACTGGCCGCTCGACGCGGTGGCGTACACCGTGCACTCGCCGCGGGCTACGCCCACGATGATGCTCTCGCCGGTGATGTCGGCAATCGAGGGATCGCTCGAGGAGAACTGCACGATCGGGTCGGCGGCGTCCGCGGGCTTGACGCGCGAGCGCACGTTGCGGCTTTCGCCCTCGAAGATCTCCAGGCGGGTCTTATCCACTTCGACCTTGGTGACCACCTTGTCCTTGGGCACCACCGTGAGCGCGCATGTGGCCTCGAGGCCGCCGTCGGTGGACACGGTGATGAAGGTCTCGCCCAGGCCCACGCAGTTCAGGTTGCCCTCCTGGTCGACGGTGACCACGCCGGTGTCGTCCGACGCCCATTTGATCGGCTCGCTGGCGTTTTCCGGCAGCACGGTCAGGTTCAGCTTGGTCGTGCTGCCCATGGCCAGCGCCAGCCTCGGCGTATTCAGCCGCAGCTCGTCGACCGGCGTGATGTCGCGCACGTTTACTTCGGTGGACACGGTCAGACCGTTCGATGTGGTGGCGGCGATGCGGGCCGCGCCCGGCTTCACGCCCTGCACGGCGCCGGTCTCGTCGACCGTGGCGACCGACAGGTCGGAGCTCGACCAGTAGATCGTGTGCCGGGACGCGTTGATCGGCTGCGTCTGCGCCTCGAGCTGGCGCGTACGGCCGAGCGGCACGTCGACCGGGCCTTCCTCGAGCTTGACCTCCAGCACCTCGGCGGTCGCCCGGCGCGCCAGCACCGGGAACGAGCTGCCCGCCGGCTGGATCTGCACATCGAACACCAGGTCGGTGGCGTCCGGGCGCTTGAGGATCTGTGATTCGATGTAGTCGCGGATTTCGCCGAGCGATACCGCGCCGTTTAAGTTGGTGTCGGCGGGCAGCTCGTCGGCCGGGCGCAGGCCCACGTAGTCGTAGCCGCAGCCCGCGGTCAGGTAGTAGGTGATGAGGCCGCGGGGTTCCTCGCCCGCCTGAAGCGCCGCTTCGACGCTCGAGGACAGCGTGGAGGCGCTGAGCACGTAGTAGTCGGCGGCCTTCGGCGACGCCTTGAACGCGTCGATCACCGCCGTATTGTATTTCGACAGCGCCTTGGCCAGCGTGCCGTCCTGCTTGCTGAGCTTGGGCAGCAGCGAATCGGCATAGCGGTTGTCGAACGCCACGAGCTTGACGCCCGGCACCTGGTCGAGCAGCGAGACCAACTCGCTGATCTTGAGCATCTTGCTGTCCTTGCCCACGATGGCCGGAGTGCCCTTGTCGCTCATGAAGCCATGGCCGGCGAAGTAGAAGAAGGTCACGTCGTCGTCGTCCACGCCCCAGTTGTGCACCTCGGAGAACGACGAGACGATCTCGTCGGTCTGCAGGTTCGCGAGGACCGTGGGCGACTGGTAGAACGCCCCCGCTTCGTTGGCGGCCTGCAGCGTCTGCGCCATGCGCGCGGTGTCGTTGACGCAGCCGCTCAGCGCGTTGGTCTGATATCCGTCGATGCCGATCAGCAGCGCGCGATAGGTGGTTTCCCCATTGCCCGCTGCCAGCGCCGAGCTGCATGTGCCGAGCACAAGCGTCAGCAAAAGCGCTATCCAGGAGAAGCGTTTCATAGGCAGATCCATCCTCCGTATCATGGCGGTGTGCGCCGGAATCAACAAGACAACCTATTATAGCACACCCCAGTATATCATAAGGGAGCCGCTTCACGCCATACCGCGCCTTCCATTGGGCGAATTTAACAGGAAAGGCTTGCATTGCTCAGACTCGATTTGGTATCATAAAGTTCAAATTAACAGGATCGAGGGGATACCATGGCCGCGCTCACGATGGACAAACTGGTCGCGCTGTGCAAAAACAGGGGATACATCTTCGCGGGTTCGGAAATCTACGGAGGGCTCGCCAATACGTGGGACTATGGCCCGCTGGGCGTCGAGTTCAAAAACAACGTCAAGCGCGCCTGGTGGCGCAAGTTTGTGCAGGAGAGCCCGTACAACGTGGGGCTCGACTGCGCGATTCTGATGAACCGCGAGGTGTGGGTGGCCTCCGGCCACGTGGGCGGCTTCAACGACCCGCTGATGGACTGCCGCGCGTGCAAGGCGCGCTTCCGCGCCGACAAGCTGATCGAGGAATATTCCAAGGGCGAGGTGCAGGCCGACGGCTGGTCGAACGAGAAGCTCGAGCAGTACGTAACGCAGCAGAATATCCCCTGCCCCTCCTGCGGCAAGCACGATTTCACCGGCATCCGCCAGTTCAACATGATGTTCAAGACCTTCCAGGGCGTGAACCAGGATTCCGCCGCGGAGATCTTCCTGCGCCCCGAGACCGCGCAGGGCATCTTCGTCAACTTCAAGAACACGATGCGCGCCTCGCGTAAAAAGCTGCCCGCCGGCATCGCTCAAATCGGCAAGTCGTTCCGCAACGAGATCACGCCGGGCAACTTCATCTTCCGCGTGCGCGAGTTCGAGCAGATGGAACTGGAGTTCTTCATGAAGCCGGGCGAGGACCTCGAGTGGTTCGCCTACTGGCGCGCGTTCTGCCGCGACTGGCTTACGTCGCTCGGCATCAAGAAAGAAAACCTGCGCCTGCGCGACCACGACCCCGAGGAGCTGGCGTTCTACTCGAAGGCCACCACCGATTTCGAGTTCCTGTTCCCGTTTGGTTGGGGCGAGCTGTGGGGCATCGCCGACCGAACCGACTACGACCTCAGGCAGCACCAGGAGCATTCGGGCGAGTCGATGGAGCACCTCGACCCGGTGACGGGCGAGAAGTACATCCCCTACTGCGTGGAGCCGTCGCTGGGCGTCGACCGCATGGCGCTGGCGTTTCTGTGCAATGCCTACGAAGAGCAGGAGCTGGACGGCGGCGATTCGCGCGTCGTCCTGCACCTGCATCCGGCGCTGGCCCCGTACAAGGCGGCGGTGCTGCCGCTGCAGAAGAAGCTTTCTGAGAAGGCGCGCGAGGTCTACGCGAAGCTTGCCAAGCGCTTCGCGGTGGACTACGATGAGACCGGCTCGATCGGCAAGCGCTACCGCCGCGCCGACGAGGCCGGCACGCCCTACTGCATCACGATCGACTTTGATACGCTCGAGACCGGCAAGGTCACCGTGCGCGACAGGGATACGATGCGGCAGGAACTGGTCGCGATCGAGGACCTGGCCGCGTACCTCGATGCAAAGATCGACTTTTAAGTGAACAAATCAAACGGGCGATTGGGGAAATCAATTCCCCAATCGCCCGTTTGACGTATGAACGAGCCTACTCCGCGGCGATTTCCGCGCTGGGGTAGATGCTCACCTGCTTTCTGTCCTTGCCCAGGCGCTCAAACTTGACCACGCCGTCGAGCTTGGCGAACAGCGTGTCGTCGCTGCCCTTGCCGACGTTCGTGCCGGGATGGATCTTGGTGCCGCGCTGACGCACCAGAATGTTGCCCGCGAGCACAAACTGCCCGTCGGCGCGCTTGGTGCCCAGGCGCTGCGCGTGGCTGTCGCGGCCGTTGCGCGAGGAGCCGACGCCCTTCTTGTGGGCGAAGAGCTGAAGGTTCAGCTGAAACATGTGAATTCCCTCCGTTCTTGGTAGCCGATCCGAATATGATCGGGGTATTGGTCGTGGATGGCTTGAAGCTCCTTTTCGAGCGCCCGGAGCATGGGCTGCGCCTTCGTGAGATCCGCCTCGGCCACCAGGATCCGGACGCCTGAGTCCGCCCTCTCGGCCCGGACGCGCAGGCCCATCACTTCGCAAAGCCCCAGCGCCGTCATGTGGCTTACGGCGGATATCGCGCTGCACACGATGTCGCGTCCCGCCTGCGCGTATCCCGCGTGCCCCACAATCGAGACGCCCGCGAGCAACGCACCTCTTTGAAAAAAGGTAGCCCGGGTCATCAGCCGGTGATGGACGCGATCTCCACCTTGGTGTACGGCTGGCGGTGGCCCTGCTTCTTGCGCACGTTCTTCTTGGCCTTGAACTTGTAGACCACGACCTTCGCGCCCTTGACCTGGCCCAGTACCTTGCCGGTCACCTTCGCGCCGTTGACGGTCGGCTGCCCAACCTTCACGGAATTCTCGCCTCCGAGCAGCAGCACCTCGAACTCGACGTTCGCGCCCTCCTGCTCGTTCAGCTTTTCCACATAGATCACGTCGCCCTGCTGGACGCGGTACTGTTTGCCACCGGTTTGTATGACTGCGTACACGCGTAGCACCTCCTCATCGAATACTCGCCGAGCAAAGGCCATGTTTGCACATGTTTACGAGCCCCTCTCGAGCGGCTTACCGACCTAGTATAGATGAAACGGGCCTTGTTGTCAACCGTAACTTCGGTTAAAAACGACCGCGGCGCTATGTGCGGCGAAAGTGTGGCAAAGTTGGAAAATACTAGGAGAGACTTGATTTTAGGGAGATATCGTAATATAATTGAAATAAATTGAAATGTGTGATACACATCTTGCCTCGGAAGGAGTGGGTGGCATTGATGAAGAGGACGCTGCGCGCGCTGCTGTTGCTGCTGGTGGTGGCGTTGGCGCTGGAGGCGCCCGCCGCGATGGCTGTAGCGGTTAAGATCAGCCAGAAGACCGCCGTGATCGACCTGGCCGACGGCAATACGCTGACATTGACCAGCGACGCGCCGGCCAGGCTGAAAAGCAAGGTGCGGTGGAAGAGCAAGAACCCGAAAATCGCATCGGTTTCGGGCGGCGTGGTGACGGCGCGGCGCCGGGGCAAGACGCAGATCGGCGTGCGCATCGGCAGCGGCCCGTGGTCGGGCTGCACGGTGACCGTGGTGGACTCGCGCCCCAGCGCGAGCACCCCCGGATCGATGACGCTTTCGGCCCCCAAGGCGGAGCTGGTCGTGGGCGAGACCTTCGAAGTGAAGGCCACGATCCTGCCCGCGAGCGCGCCGCAGACGGTCAAGTGGCAGTCGAGCAAGCCTTCGATCGCCAAGGTATCGCCGGACGGTGTGATTACCGCGTTAAAGCCGGGCAAGCTGCGGGTGCGCGCCGTGTCCACGAAAAACCCCAAGCTGTTCAAGGTCATCAACGTGGAGGTGTCCAAGGTCGTTGCGCCGACGAGCCTGAGCCTGACGCCGGCCACGTCTGTAATGGATATAAACACCCGACTGACGCTCAAGGCGACGGTGTCGCCCGCAACCGCCAGCAACAAGATCAACTGGACCTCGAGCGACCCCGCGACGGCCATGGTGACGAACGGCGTGGTGCTGGCCCGAAAGGAAGGCAGCGTGACGATCACCGCGACCAGCGCGGCGGCCGCGTCGGTGCGCGTGGCGCGCACAATCCGGATTACCGACCCCGACGCGGTCACCTCGGTGACGATCGACCAGCAGGACATGTACCTGGGCGAGGAGAAGGCGACACAGCTGACGGCCAAGGTGCTGCCGACGACCAGCCGTTCCAAGGTGTCCTGGAGCAGCAGCAACACGGCGATCGCCGCGGTGGACCCGAGCGGCAAGCTGGTGGGGCGCAAGGCGGGAACAGCCCGGATTACCGCCAAGGCAGGCAACAGGACGGACAGCGTCGAGGTGCGCGTGCTGTCGGACAAGCGCGTGAGCGTGGAGCCCGACCGGTATGTGGCGGCAGCGAGCGCCATTACGGCCAACCACAACAAGATCCTCAGCATATTCGACAGCGCGGTCATGGAACTCGAGGCCAACCTCGCGGCCAAGAAGATCGGCGCGCGCGAACGCGCCAATCGCACGGACATCCTGCGGCGGGGCTTTTTGATGTACGACGTGCCCTGGGCGACCGATCGCAACGTGACGTATTGGTCGGGCAGCACCTCCTATGTGGCGAACCGCATCTATTTCGGCATGCCCTACACCCAGACCAACCGCACGTTCCACCTGGACAAGTGGCTCAAGAGCCTCGCCAACTCAAAGCGCGACGGGTATTATCAGGTCACGGGCATGGTGGACAAAAAGTATCCGGGCAACGACTGTTCCTCGTTCGTATCGATGGTGCAGTGGAACTACAACGGCGCGAACTCGTATCTGAACTCGCGGGACATATACGTTTCGTCCGGCTACACGACGGTGTCCGATGGGTGGAGCAAACTGGTTCCGGGCGACATCCTGGTCAAGCGGGGGCATGTGGCGATGTTCCTGTACTACGTAACCCCGGAGCGCATCATGGTGCTCGAACAGGGCGGCGGCAGCGAACCCAACACGGTGGACTGTAACATCAAGAGCATAGCGGGCGTGTACCGTTCGCAGGGGTACATCGTGCGGCGCAAGGCGGGGATTGGGAGTTAGCACAAACCGAACGGCAGCCGGAACCCTTCCGCGTGGGCGATGAAGAAAGCCCAGAGAACACAGCCCTTTGGCGGGGGCCGGGGCGGAACCCCTGCGTCCCCCGCTCCCCGCGCCGTCGTATCGGCTGCCCAACAAGAGAACCGCGAAGCCGAATTCCAGCCGAGGCGGCGCGGCGTTCCCGATGTTCTGAAAAATCAGGTGTCACCCGCCGGGCGGCGCCTGATTTTTTCAGAACGAGTCCGCCCTTGCCTCGAAAACGGGGAAGTCCCATCCTCCTCGCAAGGGCGCTGCCCTTAAGGACCCCATGACCGCTTGCGCGGGGCTTGCCGCCGCATTTGACAAACGCGCCGCCGGGCGTATAATATCAGTAAGGATCATCTCGCCAAGGAGGCGTTTTTTCATGGATGACCGGCCAATCGGCGTGTTTGACTCGGGCGTGGGCGGCGTCAGCGTGCTGCGTTCGCTCGTGCGGGTGCTGCCCGGCGAGCGCTACCTATACTATGGGGATACCCGGAACGCCCCCTACGGCGACCGCGCCGAGGCGGAGATCCGCTCGCTCACGCGCGCCGCGGCCGAGCGCCTGCTCGGACAGGGCGTCAAGGCGCTGGTGATCGCCTGCAATACCGCCACCTCCGCCGCGGCGGAGGCGCTGCGCTGCGCGCTTGACATCCCGGTCATTGGCATGGAGCCCGCGCTCAAACCCGCCGCCTTGGCGCGCGGGCGGGGCAAGGTGCTCGTGATGGCGACCGCCGCCACGCTGCGCCAGGGGAAATTCCGGGCGCTGATGGAGCGCTACGGACGCGATGCGCTGGTCGCGCCCTGCCCCGGCCTCATGGAGTTCGTCGAGCGCGGCGAGCTCGACTCGCCCGCGCTCGACGACTACCTCGACGAGCGCCTGGAAAAGTTCCGCGGCGAGACCGTCGACGCCGTGGTGCTGGGCTGCACGCACTACGTGTTCCTGCGAAGCATCGTCGCGCGGCACGTGCCCGGTGCACGGCTGTTCGACGGCAACCTCGGTACCGCGCGGCGGCTCGAGGCGTTGCTGACCGAGTCGGGCGCGCTGGCCGGTGGGCCGGGCTCGGTGGCGTTTGAGGCGTCCGATCCGGCGTCGCTTCCGGTGATGCGGATGCTATATGAGCTGCCGGACTAAAAAAATCGCAAAAGCCCTTTTCAAGG
This sequence comes from Anaerozeibacter quisquiliarum, assembly GCF_051162045.1. Taxonomy (NCBI): domain Bacteria; kingdom Bacillati; phylum Bacillota; class Clostridia; order Eubacteriales; family Anaerozeibacteraceae; genus Anaerozeibacter; species Anaerozeibacter quisquiliarum. Next base: position 121,634 of record NZ_JBISDI010000002.1, on the reverse strand, counting down.
GCGGCGATTTCTGATAGAATATACGCTAGTGATTTGCGCGCAAGCACTGGTTCTTTATTTGCAGTGCGCGGCCAATTTATGAACAGGGGGAACGCTTAATGAAGGACTACCGAACGGGTAATATCCGCAACATTGCCGTCGTCGGCCATGGCGGGGAGGGCAAGACCACGCTGGTCGAGGCGCTGCTGTTTGCGACCGGTACGATCGACCGCCAGGGCCGCGTGGAAGACGGTTCCACCACCACCGACTACGATCCCGAAGAGATCCGCCGCGGCATCTCGATCTCCGCCGCCATGGCGCCCCTTGAATATAAGGATGTAAAAATCAACCTGATCGATGTGCCCGGCTTCTTCGACTTCGCGGGCGAGATGATGGGCCCCCTCACCGTGGCCGAGGGCGCGATCATCACCGTGGGCGCGGTGTCCGGCCTCAACGTGGGCGCGGAGAAGGCGTGGACACAGTGCGACAAGCACAAGACCGCCCGCATGATCGTCATCAACCAGATGGACCGCGAGAACGCCAACTTCCAAAAGGCGCTTGCGACCATCACCGACAAGTACGGCTCCCACATCGCGCCGATCGAACTGCCCATCATCGAGGGCGACAAGTTCGCAGGCGTGGTGTGCGTGCTCGAGAACAAGGCCTTTGTCGGCGAGGGCAAGTCGCTCAAGGAAATCGAGATTCCCGCGTCGATGTTGGGCGAGGTCGAAGCCGCGCGCGAGGCCATCATGGAAGCGGCCGCCGGCGCGGACGAGGAATTGATGGAAAAGTACTTCGAGTCGATGGAGCTGTCGAGCGAAGACACGATGAAGGGCCTGCGCAAGGGCATCGCCGACGGCACCGTGGTGCCGGTGGTGTGCTGCTCGTCGCTGACGCGCGTGGGACTTTCGAAGCTGCTCGACAACGTAATCGAGCTCATGCCCTCGCCCGAAGGGCGGACAACGACCGGCGTCAACCCCAAGAACAACGAACCGGTGTCGCGCGAGTGCGCGGAGAATCAGCCGTTCTCGGCGCGCGTGTTCAAGACGCTGGCCGATCCCTTCGTGGGCAAGCTGTCGCTTTTGAAGGTAACGAGCGGCGTGCTGACCGGCGAGACGCAGTTGTTCAATGTCAACGCCGAGAAGTCCGAGAAGGCCGGCACCATCTACATCCAGCGCGGCAAGAAGCAGGCGACCACGACCAAGGTGGTCGCGGGCGACATCTGCGCGCTGGCCAAGCTATCTTCGGTCAGCACCGGCCATACGCTGTCCGATCCGGGCAACCAGGTGCGCTTTGACGAGATCGTCTTCCCGCAGCCCTGCATCTCGATGGCGGTGTACGCCAAGAAGTCGGGCGAGGAGGACAAGGTGTTCTCCGGGCTCAGCCGCCTGATGGAGGAGGACCCGACCATCCGCATCGGCAAGGACCCGTCCACCACCGAGACCGTGCTGTCGGGCCTGGGCGAGCTGCACATCGAGGTCGTCTCGAAAAAGCTGGCCAGCAAGTTCGGCGCGGAGTGCCTGTTGCAGGATCCCAAGATCCCCTACCGCGAGACCATCCGCAAGAAGCTGGACAGCGAAGGGCGCCACAAGAAGCAGACCGGCGGCCACGGCCAGTTTGGCCACGTGGTGATCGAGTTCCGCCCCAACGACGACCCCTCGAACACCGACTTCATCTTCGAGGACGCGGTCGTGGGCGGCGTGGTACCGCGCAACTTCATCCCCGCCGTCGAAAAGGGCCTGCGCGAGAACCTGGGCAAGGGTGTGCTCGCCGGCTACCCGGTGGTCGGGCTGACCGCCAAGCTGCATTTTGGCTCCTACCACCCGGTCGACTCGTCGGAAATGGCGTTCAAGACCGCCGCGCGCCTGGCGTTCAAGAAGCTGGTCGACGCCGGCCCCACGCTGCTCGAGCCGATCTACCACGTCGAGGTGCAGGTGCCCGACGAGTACATGGGCGACATCATCGGCGACATGAACAAGCGCCGCGGCCGAATCCTGGGCATGGAACAGGCGGACGGCGGGCAGTTGGTCATCGCCGAGGTGCCGCAGGCCGAGATGTTCAAGTACGCCACCGACCTGCGCTCCATGACCCAGGCGCGCGGCTCATTCACCATGCGCTTTGAGCGCTACGAGGAAGTGCCCGCCGCCGACGCCAAGAAGATCATCGAGAACGCCAAGAAGGAAGAGGACGACGAGGAATAGCATATGGATAAAGCAGCCCGCAGGACGCTACCCCTTGATCCCCGCGCTCAGGTTGAGGCCGGTCAGGAAGTACTGCTGCGCGCCCAGGTAGATCAGGAACGTGGGGATGATGCCGATCACGCCGCCCGCCAGTTGGCGCACCACGTGACCGCCGCCGCCGTGGCCGCCCTCGCTGACTTGCAGCAGCTTAAGACCCGGCGTGAGCGTCAGGTTCTTGGGATTGGTCAGCGCGATTGAGGGCCATACAAAGTCGTTCCACGCGCCGGTGAAGGCGAACAGCCCCACCACGGTCAAGACCGGTATGATCGAGGGTAGGATGATCTGGTAGTAGATGCGCCAGGGGCCCGCGCCGTCGATGGACGCGGCCTCATCCAAGTCGCGTGGCACACTCTTCAGGAAATTGCGGATCAAGAAGATGTTGAACACGCCCGTCACCCCCGGAAAGATGACCGAGGGCAGCTTGTCCAGCCAGCGAAGCGCGTTCATGATCTGGAACTGAGGCACGAGGCCGATCACGTTGGGGAACATGCTGAGGCCAAACACCACCCAGAAAATCGCTTCCTTGCCGCGAAATTGGAGCCGTTCGTAGGCAAAGGCCGAGGTGGAGGTGATGAACAGCACGATCATCGTTTGCGCAATGGACACGACGAAGGAGTTGCGCATCCATTGGAGAATTGGCGTGGTGGCGGTTCCAAGCACGTATTGGTAGTTTTCCGGCGTCCACTTGATTGGTAAAATATTTTTCAGCTTCAAATATTGCTTGGCCTCCATGCTGGGCTTGAAGCTGGATAGCACCGCCCAAACGATGGGCATCAGCCACACCGCCGCCAATACGAGCAGGAACGCAAAGGCAATGATTTTTCCCGTGTTTTTCTGAAGCCAAGTGGCGCGGTTTGCGCGCGGAGCAAGGGCTTTCCTGGTTATCATAGCGTCCACCTCCATCAGTCCGCATTGGCGCGCATGAGCTTGAATTGCAAGGCCGAAACCGCCAAGATCACCGCACCCAGCACCAACGCCATCGCGGAGGCCATGCCGGGGTCGCCGCCCGCGCGACCGAAGCCATGGTCGTATATGTACATGAGCAGCATGTTGTTGCTCTTGTTGTCAAATCCATTGACCACCGAAGCCACCGGCCCGCCCAGGTTGAACATCAGCGGCTGGCCAAAGATGCCGAACTGCGCGACGACGCTGGAAATGGCGGTGTAGGTCAGGGGATAGCGCATACCGGGCAAGGTGACGTGCAGGAACTGCCGAAACCTGTCTGCGCCGTCCACCGAGGCCGCTTCGTAAAGCTCCTGCGGGATGCCGGCCAGCGCGCTTTGGTAGATGACCATGTTGGTGCCCGACACCCACCATAGGGTGATGATGATCAGCGCGATCCAGTTGTGGGGGATTGAGCTGATCCAGTTGAGCTTGCCCAAGCGGAAGAATTGGTTGATAAACCCGGCGGACATGTTGAACATGTAGTTCCAGCTGAGCATGACCACCGCAATCGACAATAGCGCCGGCAGATAGAAAATGGATTGGAATACGCGATGTCCGGCCGTCTTGGAGTGCAGCGCCACCGCCAGCAGGAGCGGCAATGCGATCTGAAATGGCACGGTCAGCAGTACGAACTTGATGGTGTTCATCAAGCCCCAGCGCAGCTGCCAGTAATACTGAGAATTCTGGTCGAAGAACAGCGTCTTGAAATTCGCCAGCCCCTCCCACACCATGGGCTGGCCCAGCTTCCAGTCGGTAAACGCAGAAAGAATACCCACCACCGCCGGGATCATGAAGAACGCGGCGAACAGGATGAGATGGGGCGCGAGGAACAGGTAGGGGGTCAGCCTTTGTTTCAGGCCACCGGCACGGGTCGTTTTGGGCGGCATTCTAATCTCTCCCTTCAGGTGGGCAATCAGAAACTGAAAGATTCCCGACCGCCGGAGCGCACAGTGGGCGGTCGGGAACCATTCGCTTTTTGCCTTACTGCGCGGCTACCTTCTCATCGACCTTCTGCTGCCAGGCCTGCGCAAACTCTTCGGGCGTCATGCGGCCGAACGTGCTCTCCCAACCCATCGGGCCCAGAATGTCCACGACGAGGCCGTAGTTCTTGTAATCCGAAACGACCATCTTGTCGGCGTAGTCGGCCAAGAACGCCTGCTTCATTTCCTTGTAGGCGGGATCGCTGAGCAGCTCGAGCGAGGCGACAGTCTGGCCCGCTTCTGCCCACAGCATGGAGTTATGGCGCACGTAATCGAGGAAGGTCGCAATGGCGTCCTGCTTCTCGGGGGTGGTGTCCTTGGTGAACTCGACGAATTGGTGCGAGGACGCCCAGAACTTGATGTCCGCCGCGTCGTACTGCGGGAACAGCGCCATCTGATAGTTCATGTCGGACTGCTTGAGGCCGTTGTTCATCCAGATGCCTTCGGGGCAGAACACCATCATGCCGGACACGAACAACCCGCCGAAGGGATCGTCGCCGTCCACCGAAGTGATGCCCGCGTCATGCATGGCCTTGAGGTCGTTGAGAACCGAGATCATGGCCTCGTTGTTGATGGTCGCGGCCACGCCATCCTCGGTGAGCTTACCGCCCTTTTGATAATACATCGAGAGGATATAGGGACGGTTCCAGGTGACGCCGATCGGGGTGATGCCGTCGTCCTTGCACTTCTCGCCCACAGCCTTGACTTCGTCCCAGGTGATGACGCCATCGGCGAGCACGGGGGTGTCGAGGTCATACTCCGCGAGCAGATCGAGGTTCACGTAGCACACCCAACTGTGCACGTCCAGCGGCAACGAGTAGCGCTGGCCACCGACATCGCCCAGATTCCAACCGGCGCTCATGTACATCTCAGGCGCGAACTTGCCGCTCGCCATCACTTGGTCGATGGGCATGATCATGCCATCCTCGACGAACTTGGGCAGGCGCTCGGCGTGCACGATCGCGATGTCCGGCACGCCTTCCTTGGCGGTGACGGCCAGCGGGGCCTTCATGTACAGGTCGTCGGCTTCCATCTTCATGTGGTTGACCTTGATGCCGGCGTTGGCTTCGTTGAAGTTGGCGACCAGCTGATCCATGTTCACGCCGTCCTCGCCGGTGAACACGGTCCAGAAGTCGAGCTCGACGGGCGCAGCGGCCATCGCGGCGGGCGCGAGGGCCAGAGCCATCAGGGCAACCAGCAACATGGACAGGACTTTCTTCATGATGTCTACCTCCCAATTCATTGACGAATGTAGTGATTCCGCTTGAAGCGGGAAAGCCTGATGAGAAGGCGGCATTACCAGCCGCCGCGCCCCGCCGGATTGACCGTCAGCGCCCGGAAGCGCTCCGGATCCACCTTGGGCTTGCGGTCTGCGGTCAGGATGCCGTTGGTCTCCTGCTGGACGTCGGTCAGCTGTGTGTAGCAGTAGCCCTGGCAGTAGTCGATGTCGCGCACGGCGTCGGTCACATCCTGATAGCGAGCGAAGAAGGCCTCCTCGCCGCGCACCTTGTCGTGGTAGCCCCAGGTATTCCCGCCGTTTTCGTCTTCGAACGCGATGCCGCCGTACTCGGTGACCATGAAGGCCTCCTTGCCCGTGGGGGTGAAGCCCTCGGCGCAGGCCATGCGCCAGTCGTTCGAGTGCGATGTCACTTCGTCGCGGTCCCAGAAGTGCAGCGCGATCTTTTCGCCGGTGTCGGCATAGTCGTGCAGCGCAAAGATGTCGGTCTTTACCTGTTCCCAGCCGTCGTTGGCCGACACCATGCGGGTAGCGTCGAGCGCCTTGGCCTGGTGATAGAGCGCGCGCGCCGCCTGCTGCATCCTTTCGTCCTTGTAGATGCGGGTCACGCCCCAGCTCTCGTTGAGCGGCACCCAGCAGATGATCGACGGGTGGTTGTAATCGCGCTCGATGAAGCCGGCCAGCGTGTCCGACAGGTTGTTGACCGTTTCGTCGGTGAATTCATAGGCGCTGGGCACCTCGCCCCAGACGAGCACGCCCAGCTTGTCCGCCCAGTAGTAGTAGCGCGCATCTTCCACCTTTTGATGCTTGCGCGCGCCGTTATAGCCCAGCTTCTTCGTCCATTCGAGGTCTTGCCTGATCGCCTCGTCCGACGGCGGCGTGAGCAGGCTCTCGGGCCAGTAGCCCTGGTCGAGTACCAGCCGCTGGTAGAGGGGCTGATTGTTGAGCAGCACCCAGCCGTCCTTCACCGCGACCTTGCGCATGCCGAAGTAGGTGGACACCTGGTCGAGCAGGGTATCGCCCTCGAGGATGCGGATTACGACGTCGTAGAGGTGGGGCTCGTTGGGCGACCAGCGGTGAAAGCCCTCGATCAGGTCGCCCTGGATCATCGAGACGGCCACCTCGGTCATGCGCTGGCCGACCTGTGTGCGCAGCTTGCGCACGACCTCGCCGGCAAAGGAGATGGTAATCTCGGCGTCGAGCCGGGACTTCGGCATGTCCTTGAGCGTCAGGCGGAAGCTTGCGAGGCCGCTGTCCACGTCGGGCGTTATGTGGGCGCGCAGCAGGTAGTTGTCGCCGACCGCTTCCAGGTAGACCGTCTGCCAGATGCCCGAGGTGGGCGTGTACCAGCAGCCCATCCAGCCGTCCTTCCAGTACTGCTTGCCTCGCGGCTGGGTGCAGTCGCGGTCGTCCTCTACGCGCACGCACAGGTCGTTCGCGCCGTCTTTCAAAAGCCGCGTCACGTCCAGCGCGAAGGGCGTGTAGCCGCCGACATGACGGCCGGCCGAAGCGCCGTTCACGAACACCTCGCAGCGGTAATCCACCGCGCCGAAGCGCAGCAGCACTCGCCGGCCCCGCATCGCGGCGGGCGCCTCGAACGAGCGGCGATACCACAGCACCTTTGAGAAGCGTTTATCGTGTACGCCGCTCATTGCGCTCTCGGGGCAAAACGGCACCAAGATGCGCAGCGGCAGCTCGGTTCCGGGCGACGCATAGCCCAAGGCGAAACCCTGATCCTGCTCGTCGAACGCGAACTGCCATTCGCCGTTCAGGTTGAGCCAGTCGGGCCGTTCAAAGTCCGGGCGCGGATGTTCGGGGCGTGGAATCGTGTGTTGCATGGCGGAATCTCCCTTTTCTTCGTGAAGTATGGATGTTAAGGAACATATCATTCGAATTTTATGCATAAAAAGGATAAAAACGCGACAATCCTTGTGCTGTAATCATAGCACTCGGTTTGTCACATGTCAATTGATTTGATTCAATTCACAAAACCCGTAAGAATCGGGTTGAATGATTCAATGATAGGCGTACCGGATCAGGATGTCTTGCCGGAAGTCGCCGAAGCCACGGCCAAACAGGTTCATGCCGCCGACATGCCTTGCCGTGGGTTCGACGCCTACGCGCAGTGTGAAGTGGTCGCCCGACTGAAGGCCCAGCTGGTCCAGACGCACGTCCGAGGCGTGCATGTGGTCGACGAAGCTGCCCGTATCGTCGATGCGCCAGGTGAGCAGGTGGCCGAACTGCGTGGCGCTGTCCGACCACCAGTCGGGATTGTTAAGCCCCCTGCGGCCGCCGAAGTCGCCGGGCGACAGCCAGTCGCCCACGCGCACGCCGTTGATGAACAGGCTTATGTCGCTCGGCCACTCGGGGCGGTAGTTGATCGCCTCCGAGCAGGCTTCGAACGAGACCTCGAGCGATTCCAGCAGCACGTGCCTGAACGGCAGCGTGGGGAATTTATACTCGAGATACCCCTGCCGAAACCAGATCAGTTGCGCCGCGAACCGCTCCGTTAAGAAGAAGGCCAGCGGGTTGTCCAGCGTGCCAATCGGGCCCTCTGTATCCGCTAGCCCGCAGGTGGGCTTGATGTCGCCCGCGCCTGTGAAGCAGCCGATGGGCATGCTGATCTCGCCGACGCGGTGCGGGCGTTGCTCCTGCGCCACCAGGTTGACGGTCATCAGGTCGGTCATGCGGCTGCACAGCTTCATCGTGCCGCGCACGCCGGCCTGGGCCTCGCTGGCGACCAGCCCCACCTTTTCGAGCACCGCCACGTTCATCGAAACGGTGGACAGCGGCACTTCCAGCGCCTGCGCCAGCTCGTTGATGTTCATGCTGCGTTGGCCCAGCGCGCGGATGATCTTGAGCCGCAGCTCGCTGGACAGCGCGTGCGCGATCGGCTGGATGCGCCCAAGGTCTGAGTTGATGTCCAGGTGCAGCTGCTTGTTGCCGGTGATTTCCGTCATGGGACGTTCCTCCCTGTGGAATCTGCTTGATACATCATACCACAGACCGGTTGTTCAGGGAAGTACATGCGCCATGCGCCCCCTGTCTCCCTCCTCAAGAGGGAGGCAAGATAAAGGAACTACGGCTCGGGGAAGTTGGGCCAGGACGACAGGTCGAGGCCATGGCGCGCGCGCAGCTCGGCCACGTCGTCGGCGTAATAGGCCGTCAGTCGCTGCAGGAACGCCGGATCGAGCGGCTGGCGCTCGAGCGGGCGTGCGTTGGCGCGCGCGATCAGCCGCCCCATCCGACACAGCGGTGCAATTTTCAGCGCGCCGGGCAGCTTGAGCCACATCTGCTTGAGCAGGCGCTGCAGCCACTTGATGCGCGCGTCGCCGATGCCCGGGTTGGCATGGCGGGGCGTGACCTTGATGCGCGCGATGCCGGCGAAGCTGCAAATGCCGTCGATCGCGCGCTGCTGGTTGCGCACGAATTCCTCGAACAGGCACACCTTCACCCGCTCGCGCGGAATGTGGCGGTACAGATGGTCGAGCTGCTCGGCGTAGCGCCCGCGTGAGAAATAGCTGTACAGCCGGCGGCTCTCGCCGCCCAGTGCCACGCGCCGCGCCTCCTGCTCGAAGGCCTCGGGCAGCGACAGCGGCTCGGGCGAGTGCGCACGGACCATGTCGTAGTGGGAGCGCGCGCGCTCGATTGGGTCGCGCAGCAGCACCACCAGCTTCACCCGGTTCGCGCCCAGCGTCTGCTTGATTGCTTCGATGCACTCGGGGTAGTACAGGTAGACGGGCGTCACGTCCAACTTCACGCCCTGGCCCGCAAACAGCCGGTCGTAGGCCGCGCGGTCGGGGGATTTTTCGCGGTCGAAGTAGTGCAGCTCCTTGACCGGGGCCGTGCTGATCTCGGGGTGGGCGCAAAGCAGCTCGTACAGCAGCGTCGTGCCGCACTTGGCGGCCCCCGCGCCGATCAGGTATTGCGTCATGGCGCTCCCTCCTTACGAGATTAACCCTATCAAACGCGCTCAAAATCCTGATTAAGTCCGAGCGGCGAAAGCGGAGGCGGGATGGAGGAATTGCGGGGCAATGCGGGTGCAACTTTTCGATGTATGACGCGCGCTGTGTTCAGCCACAATAGAAAAACAATGGATCATCTTTTGAGGAGTTGAATCATGAAAGCCGTAATCATGGCGGGCGGGGAGGGCACGAGGCTCCGGCCCCTGACCTGCGCGACCCCCAAGCCCATGGTGCCGGTGCTCGACCGACCGGTGATGCTGTACGCGCTGGAATTGCTCAAGCGCCATGGGGTCAAACAGGCGGCGGTGACGCTGATGTACTTGCCCGAGCGGGTGACCGAGTACTTCGGCGACGGGGCGGAATTCGGCGTCGGGCTTCAGTATTACACCGAGAAAACGCCGCTGGGCACCGCGGGCAGCGTCAAGCAGGCGACCGGGTTTCTCGACGAGACCTTCGCGGTGCTGTCGGGCGACGGGTTGACCGACTGCGACCTGACCGCGGCGCTTAACTTTCACCGCGAGCGGGGCGCGTTGGCCACGCTGGTGCTCAAGAAGGTCAAGAGCCCGCTCGAGTACGGGGTGGTGTGCACGTCAAACGACGCTCGGGTGCAGCGCTTCGTCGAAAAGCCGGGCTGGGGCGAGGTGTGCTCGGACGCGGTCAACACCGGCATCTACATCCTGGAGCCGCAGGTGCTCGAGATGATTCCGGCGGGCAAGGCCTTCGACTTCGGCCGTGAGCTGTTCCCGCAGATGGTGGAAGGGGGCCTCCCGGTATACGGCTACCCGATGGAGGGCTACTGGTGCGACATCGGCGACGCCAGCGCCTACCTGCGCGCGCACATCGACCTGCTCGACGGCCGGATGAAGCTGACATTTCCGTTGAAACCCGGCGCGGTCAACCGCCAGCGCGGCGCGCTGATCGACAAGAGCGCGGTGCTCGAAGCGCCCTGCTTCATCGCGGGCGGCGCGCGCGTCGAGGCCGGCGCGCGCATCGGGCCGTACACGGTGCTGGCGGCCGGCAGCCGCGTGGGCGAGGAGGCCGGCGTCAAGCGCTCGGTACTCGGGCGGGGCGCGGTCGCGCACGCGCGCGCGCAGCTGCGGGGCGCGGTGCTGCTGAGCGGCGCGCAGGCGGGCGAAAACGCGTGCGCATTCGAAGAAAGCGTGCTGGGCGAAGGCGCGCAGCTGGGCGAGGGCGCGACCCTGATGCCGGGGGTGCGCGTGTGGCCGCACAAGCAGGTCGAGGACGGCGAGCGGGTGGACGCCAACGTGGTGTGGGGCGGCGCGCCCGCGCGCCGGTTCCAAAACGGCGCGTTCCCGCTGAACTCGCCCGCGCAGGCGGTGCGCGACGCACAGGCCTTCGCCGAGGCGCTGGGGTTTAAGGAGGCGGTGGTGGCGCGCGACGCGTCGGTCGAGGCGATGGCCTGTCAGCGCGCCGCGGTGGCCGGGCTGATGGCGCAGGGTGTGCAGGTGATCGATATCGGCGCGGCTACGCTGCCCGCGACGCGCTACGCGCGCGCGCAACTGAACGCCGGCGGCGCGCTGCACGTCGGGCGCTGCGCGCTGACGCCGATGGGCGCGCAGGGCGCGCAGTTGACGCGCGACGAGGCGCGTAAGCTGATGGGCGCGCTGATGCGCGAGGACTACGCGCAGCCGTTCTCGGGCGTGACGCGCCCGCCGCTTTCGATGACCGGCGTCGATATGCTCTACGTACGGCACGTAGCAAGCTGGTCGGGCGCGAAATTCGCACCGGGGAATGCGCTGCGCACGGCGGTGTGCAGCCGGCACGAGCAGCTGCTGTCGCTGTGCGAGCGGGCGTTTCACGCGGCAGGATGCCTGGTGCGCGCCGAGTGGGAACACGAGTTGATGGAACTCTCTCCGGGCGAGGTGGGCATATGGCTGGACGACACCGGCGAGCGAAGCGCGTTCGCCGGAAGCGCCGGCGCGCTGACCGAGGCCGAGAGGACGCTGATGCTGTGCTGGGCGGCGCTTGAGGGGGGCGTAAAGGAGCTGGTGCTGCCGCGCGGCGCGACGCGCGCGGCCGAGGAGCTGGCGGCCGGCTACGGCGCGGGCGTGTATTGGACGCCGAGCGATCGCTCGGCCTGGCAGCGCGCGCTGATCGAGCGCGACCCGGATCAGTTCATGTTGCACTTCGACGGCATCGCCTCGGCGCTTAAGCTGGTGGGCGCGCTTAACCGCAAGGGGCTGACGCTTGAGGGCGCGCGGCGTCTGCTGCCGCGGGTGCACCGGCACTCGTTTGCGGTAAGCGTGGAGCGCCGGGACAAGGGGAGGCTGCTGCAAAAGCTTAAGGAGGCGCTGCCCGACGCCGACGCGTCGGACGGCCTCACGATCGAGCGCGAGCGCGGCTGGGCCTGGATCAGCCCGGCCGGCGACGGGCGCGAATGCCTGGTGCTGGCCGAATCGCGCGACGCCGAATTCGCGCGCGAGCTGTGCGATTTTTGCTCGGGCGAGGTGGAGCGGATCCTCAAAGGGAAATAGACTTCGCAGGCTACCCCGAATTAACGCAATCCGGTTGACACGGAAGCGGCATGAATCTATAATCCGGCTAGGCGGGAGGGAGCGCGTCGCATGACCGCTCCCTCCGTTGTACTTTTTGAAGGCATGGAAGAGGAAGCATCGCATGAAACGCATACTCACGATCCAGGACATCTCTTGCGTGGGCAAGTGCTCGCTGACGGTGGCGCTGCCGATCATCTCCGCGATGGGCGTGGAGACGGCCGTCATTCCGACGGCGGTGCTGTCCACCCATACCGCGTTCAAGGGGTTCACCTTCCGCGATCTGACGGGCGACATCGAGCCGATCATCCGGCACTGGCAAGCCGAGGGGATCGGCTTTGACGCGCTGTACACCGGCTACCTGGGCTCGCTTACGCAGATTCAGCTGGTGGGTGCGGCGTTTGACGCGTTCAAGACGCCGGAAAACCAAATCGTGATCGACCCGGTGATGGGCGATCACGGCAAATTGTATTCGGGCTTCACGCCGGAATTCGCGCGCGAGATGGCGAAGCTGTGCGCCCGGGCCGACGTGATCGTGCCCAACATGACCGAGGCCTGCGCGATGCTGGGCAGGCCCTACATCGGGGGCGGCTATGACGAAGGAGAAATCCGGGCGCTGCTCGCCGCACTGACCGCTCTGGGCGCGCGCTGCGCGGTGCTGACCGGCGTGAGCTTCACAGCGGGGCAATTGGGCGTCATGGCCTACGACGCGCGCAAAGGCCGATACGAGTCCTACTTCCGCGAGCAGGTGCCGGTCAGCTTCCACGGCACCGGCGACATCTTCGCCAGCACGATGGTCGGCGCGCTGACGCGCGGCCTGAAACTGCCCGAGGCGCTGCGCGTCGCGGTTGACTTCACCGTGGACAGCATCGCGCTGACCGTCAACGATCCCGACCACCGCTGGTACGGCGTCAATTTCGAGCAAGCCCTGCCCGCGCTGGCGCGGCGGATGGAGTCGGTCTAGGTAAGCGCTGATCAAATCCCACGCGCGATGGCGGCTGCCTTTTCGTCATCTCGCGCCCGCAAAATCCTCGACGTAGCGCTGCTACGCCTTCGTCTTTTGCGAGCACGATCTGACGAAAATTCAACTCGCCATCGCACGCGCGCTTTAATCAGCGATTACCTAAACGCGCCCCTCCCGCGCGATGCGCTCGATCAGCTCGCTCGTCTGACGCGACTTTGCGCCGCGGGGGCGGGCGATGCGCCAGGCGGCGTTGGCGTTGCCGAGCGCGAGGCAGCCCTCCGGCGGCCGGCCGCGCAATAGGCCGTACAGGAAGCCGGCGTTGAAGCTGTCGCCCGCGCCGGTCAGGTTGCTGGCGTCCGCGACCGGGAAGCCCGCCTTGCGCAGTACGCGGCCGCCGCGCGCCAGCACCGCGCCGTCCGCGCCGCATTTGACGACGACCGTCGGGCCCAACTGCGCGAGCGTGCGGGCGGCCTGTTCGGGGTCTTCGTGCCCGGTCAGCGCCGCGGCCTCCGACTCGTTGGGGAAGAAGAAGTCGACATGTTCAAGCGCCGACCGGATGCCGCCGTCCCACGCGCCGCTGTCGTCCCAGCCGGTGTCGAGCGACACCGTCGCGCCGTTTTCATGCGCCCGCTTAAACAACTCGGGCAGCGCCGGGCGCAGCGCGCTGAGCAGGTAGAACCCGCCCACGTGCAGGTGGCGCGTCTGCCCGAGCAGTTCGCTCGGCACGTCGTCCGCGCACAGCTTCGCGGTGGTGCCCAAGTAGCTGACCATCGCCCGGTCGCTCGGGGAGGTGATCGACACCGTGACCCCGGTGGGCGTAGCCGCATCGCGCACCATTCGCTCATCCGACAACCCCATCTCCGCGAGCAGCTTGACGGCCACCTGCCCGTAGAAGTCCTCGCCCACCCGCGCGCACAGCGCCGTATGGATGCCGAGCGCGCATAGCGACACGGCGGTCAGGCAGGACGAGCCGCCCAGCTCCAGCGCCATGCCGTCGGCCAGGATCTCGATGCCGGCCCTGGGCATGTTGCCGCGCGTATACATGGTGATGTCCGGGTTGATGTCGCCCACGACCAGGCATTCGTAGCGCTTCATAGTATCCTCCAATCAATGAGGGGCTATAACGCCGAGGGGCGGCTCCTCCCATTCCCCTCTTAATGAGGGGAATGGGCCGCTCTCAACGATACAGCCCCTCCGTGCTCAGGGGTGCAAATTATCCGATGACGTCCTTGTAATTTTGGGCGGTCGCGGTCTCGACGCCGGTGTTGATGAACGGCCCGCCGATCGCCTCGTCGAAGGGCGCGTCGATCGCCTCGCCCTTAATCAGCTTATACAGGTTCATGACCGACTGGTAGCCCATCTGGTAGAAGTTCTGCCCGACCGCCACGTCCAGCACGCCCGCCTCGAAGAAGGCCGGGGTGGTCTCGGGGAAGATGTCGACCGTCACGATCTTGCGCAGCGGATCGGCCAGCCTCCAGGCGTTGGTTTCGGGCATGGCGGTGGTGGATACGGAGTAGGGCCAGCCGCCCGACATGAACCAGGCGTGGAAGTTGTCGCCCTCGGCGCGGCTGTAGGCCTCGACGCCCTCGATCGCCTTGTCCACGTCGTCGTCGCAGGCGTACGAGTACACCACCTCGATGTTGGTGCCTTTAATCGCGTCGGCGAAGCCCTGCTTGCGCGCCTCGATGTCGTTGGCGCCCGGGATGCCCTCGAGCTGCGCCACGCGCACCTTCTCAAGCCCGGAATCCTTGAACAGCTCGATCATGTGCTCGCCGCAGGTGTAGCCGGCCTTGTAATTCTCGGTGCCCGCGTAGAACGCGCGCTGGGAGCCGGGCGAGTCCACGTCGTAGCAGGACACCTTCACGCCCGCGGCCACGGCGCGGTCGATCACGTCTTTGAGCGCGTCGCCCGTGGTGCATGAGATGGCGATGCCGTCCACGCCCAGGTCGATCAGGTTGTTCACGATCTCGTTCTGCAGCTCGGCCTCGGCCCTGAGCGGCGACTGCCACTTGGTGGTGATGCCCAGCTCCGCGCCCGCCGCGGCCACGCCCTTCTCCGCACCCAGGAAGATCACGTTGCCCAGCTGCTGTCCGATGCCCACGATGACGATGTCCTTGTCCTCCTTGGCGAGCGCGCCGCCCGCGACGCCCAGCAGCAGCGTAAGCGCCAATAGCACCGCCCAGATTCGCTTCATGTAGGAAATCCCTCCCGTTCGTTTATTATTTCCACGGCTTCAAAGCCGCCGAAATCCTTCGCGGATCAGCGCTTTCCCTTGCGCAATTGATCGACCGACACCGCCGCGATGATTACGCAGCCGATAATCAGCGTCTGCCAGTACGAGTCCACCTGCAAAAGCACCAGCGCGTTGCGCAAGACGCCGATGATGGCCGCGCCGATCACGGTACCGGTCACCGTGCCCTCGCCGCCCGACAGCGACGCGCCGCCGATCACCACCGCCGCGATGGCGTCCATTTCAAAGCCGTTGCCCGCCGTCGGCTGGCCCACGCCCAGCTTTGACGCGGTAATCATGCCGGCCAGCGCGGCCAGCGCGCTCGACAGCGTGTAGACCAGCACCTTGAGCTTTTTCGTGTTGATGCCCGAGATGCGCGTGGCCTCCTCGTTGCCGCCGAGGGCAAAGATGCGCCGGCCGGTCGTGGTCTTGTTGAGGAAGACGGCGAACACCACCGCAATGAACACCATGCACCAGATCGGCACCGGTATGCCCAGCAGGTAACCCTGGCCCAGGTAGTTGAACGACTCGGGCAGCCCGGAGATCGGATAGCCCTTGGTGGCGATGTAGCACACGCCGCGCGCGATCTGCATCGTGCCCAGCGTCGCGATGAACGGCGGCAGCTTCAAATACACCACCATCAACCCGTTGAGCGCGCCCACCACACAGCCGACCGCGATGCCCAGCGCCAGCGCCGGGATCAGCGGCACGCCCCAGGATGTGATCGCCAGCGCCGAAACCACGCCCGCCAGGCCGTAGACCGAGCCTAACGACAGGTCGATGCCGCCGGTGATGATAATCATGCTCACGCCGACGCCCGCAATTGCGATGGCCGAGAACGAGCGCGCCGTGGACAGCACATTGGTGATCTTGATGAACGCCGGCGACACGGCGGCCATGAACGCGCACATGATGACGAAGATCACGAAGATCGTCAGCGTGGAGGAGTTGAATCGGGGCTTCGCCCTCCGGGCGGGTGCGTTGTTGCCCTGGATCATAGATTAGTTCGCCGCCTTTCTGTATGGGTAACGGCCTATGAGACGGCCATATGCATAATGGCTTCCTGGCTGGCCTCGCCGCGCGCAAGCTCGCCCTTGATGCGGCCCTCGTGCATGACCACGATGCGGTCGGACATGCCGAGGATCTCGGGCAACTCCGATGAGATCATGATGATCGCCACCCCCTGCCGGGCGAGCGCGCTCATCAGCGCGTGGATTTCTTTCTTCGCGCCCACGTCGATGCCGCGCGTGGGCTCGTCCAAGATCAGGATGGTCGGCCCGGTGGCCAGCCACTTCGCAAGCACCACCTTCTGCTGGTTGCCGCCCGACAGGTTGAGCACCCGCTGGGCGGTGCCGGGCGTCTTGATCCGGAGCGATTCGACGTAGCGGTCGGCCAGTTGATGCTCCGCGCGGTTGCGGATGAACCAGCCCGCCGCCACCTTGCGCAGCGCCGCCAGCGAGATGTTCTGCTTGACCGTCATGCCGAGGATCAGCCCCTGCTCCTTGCGGTCTTCGGGCAGCAGCGCCAGCCCATACGCAAGCGCGTCTTCGGTCGATTTGATGTCGGCTTTCTCGCCGCGCACGTAGATGTCGCCCGAGGCGCGCCTGTCGACGCCGAACAGCGCGCGCATCACCTCGCTGCGCCCCGCGCCGACCAGCCCCGCAAAGCCCAGGATCTCGCCGGCGCGCAGCGTGAAGCTGATGTCTTTGAGCAAGGCCCCGGTGGACAGAGCGCGCACGTCCAGCACCACCTCGCCGATCTCGGCGCTCTCCTTGACGAACAGGTCCTTGACCTCGCGCCCCACCATCAGCGAGATGACCTCGTGCTCGCTTACCTCGCCGGTCTTCAGCCGGCCCACCATCTCGCCGTCGCACATCACCGCGATCTCGTCGGAGATTTCGAAGATTTCGTTCATGCGGTGCGAGATGAAGATCACCGCAACGGAGCGCTCCTTGAGCCGCCGGATGATCTCGAACAGCGTCTCGGTCTCCGACTCGGTCAAGGAACTCGTCGGCTCATCCATGATGATTAGCCGCGCGCCCTGCGACAGCGCCTTGGCCACCTCGATCATCTGCTTCTGCGCGGTGGACAAAAGCCTTACGGGCGTCGCGGTGTCGAGCGTCAGCCCGACCTCGCGCAGCAGCGCGCGCGCCTCCTCGTGCTGGCGCGCCTTGTCGACGAACAGCCCCTTTTTGAGCTCGCGCCCGACGAAGATGTTCTCGGCCACGTCCATGTTGCCCAGCAGATTGAGTTCCTGGTAGATGATCGAAATGCCCATGCGCTGGGCGGTGAGCGGCGAGTCGATATCCACCTTGGCGCCGCCCAACAGGATTTCACCCGCGTCCATCCGGTGTACGCCCGACAGCACCTTCATCAGCGTCGATTTGCCTGCGCCGTTCTCGCCCACCAGCGCCAGCACCTGGCCCGCGTAGGCCGACAGGCTGACCTTGTTCAGCGCCTGCACGCCGGGGAACGCCTTACTGATGCCGCGCATGTCGAGCAACGGATCTTGCGTTGTACGCAACAGTGCTCACTCCCTTTCGGCTGTGAGATACATTTTTACGGGTTCATTATGCAATGGATTCATCCATTTGTCAAGTGGGTGGAGGAATATAATTTTTTACAATAATGCGCATGCGGCGCACGGGCGTCAGTTGATCGAGAACACCTTGTCGATGTAGTACTGCGCCGCGCCCAGGCTGTCGCTCTTGGGGCCCGCGCGGGTGTACAGGATGCGCAGGTCGCGCAAGATCGGGCGGTAGGAGGGGCCCTCGGTGAACGAGGAAAGCTTGCGCCTGAAGCGCTCGCCCAGCTGCTCGATGCCGCCGCCCAGCACAATCGACTTGATGCCGGTGACGCACACCGCGGCGTGGATGCCGGTGAACAGCTCGCCCGCCACCTCGTCGATCACCGCCGAGACCGCCGGATCGCCCGCCTCGTAAGCCGCGCCGATCTCGGCCAACGTGAGCGCCTTGTCCGCCGCTGTCGCGGCCAGCACGCGCTCGACCACCCGGTCGGTGTTCACGTAGCGCTCGAGGCAGCCGCGGCTGCCGCAGTTGCACTTGAGTCCGCCGCGCTCGACCGTGATGTGGCCGATCTCGCCGGCGGTGCTGCCGAAGCCGGTGAACATCTCCCCGTGCAGCACCAGCCCCGCGCCCACGCCGTCGCACACGTTGACGTACAGCAGTTCGCGGATCACTTCGCCGTGCCTGTCCAGCCATTTTTTTTCGGCGTAGGCGTGGCACATGGAGTTATTGGCGAAAAACAGCGGCGCGCCCGAACGCGCCTCGAACGCCTCCATCGACGCGCGGCTCAGCGAGGCGTGCATGCTCGACAGTGAGAAGGCGTCGCGCTCGCTTAAGTAGATGCCGGGGAAGCTGACGCACACCGCCGCCACGCTGTCGGGGCGATAGCGCGGCGCGTGAAAGGCCAGCACCTCCTCGAACAGCCGTGCGTATACCTCGCCCGCCTCGGGGCTGTCGTCGAGCGCGTCCTCATCGAAGCCGCCGTACTGGTCGGATGCGTGGGGCAGGAAGTGGGTCTCCAGTTCCTCGTATTGCAGGTTGTACAGTGTGTAGTTGACGCCCCAGCGGTCCAGCGAAAACACCACGATTTGCAGGCCCCGGCCGTTGATCGCCAACCGGATCGGGCGGCGGCCCGATTGCCCCATGGGCTTGGTGCCGGTCTCCACCACCAACTGGGCCCCCAGCAGCTCGTCCACCAGCGCCGACACCGTGGTGGGGCTGAGCCGCGTCAGCCGCGTGAGCTCCGCCCGCGACATGTTGGCGCTGCCGTTGATTAGGTCGAACACCCGCTTGATGTTGTCCGCCTTGATTAGCTGCTGGTTGGTCAGCCGTTCAGGACGGCTGTTGTCACCCAAGTAGTTCATGGGATCACCTCGTTTCGAACTGAGTATAGCGCATTTGGACGCGTTTGAACAGCGCCATTTGTCATTTCGGTTGACAAATAGAAAGAGCCGTGCGATAATGACGGTGATTCATAAACCCACTGGACGAATTGAGGAGGGATGCCGCGTGGACATGGTGAGCACGCTCAAGGGTTCGTACTTCGGCGAGGTGTTTCCGCAGGGCTGGGACATTGGGCGGATCAAGCAATGCATAAGCTACGACCCGGCGCAGGTGTATGAGCGCCAGCCGTTCTGGCACGAGGGGTTTGAGCCATTTATGTGCGAGAACCTCGAGGAATTTGGCGCGTACATGGGCCACGAGATCGCGATGGAGATCAGGAAGGCGCGGGACGAGGATCGAGAGCTGATCCTGATCCTGCCTGTGGGACCGATGGGCATGTACAAGTGGGCGGTGTACTTCCTCAAGGCGTGGGGCGTGAGCTGTAAGCACGTGCACGGCTTCAACATGGACGAATGGAGCGACGCGGCGGGCAACACGCTGCCCGCGGACGACGCGGCGGCGTTCCAAAATGCCATGGAGCAGGCGTTCTACGCGCCGCTTGGGGACCTGACGGTGCCCGAGGCGCAGCGCAACTTCGCCACCAGGCAGAACCTGCCGACCTATGCGGACAAGATCGCCGCGCTCAAGCGCCGGGGCGCGAAGCAGGTGATGGTATACGGCATAGGCCGCATGTGCCACATCGCGTTTTGGGAGCCGCATTTCGCCAAAGAATACGCGTCGGTCGACGACTGGAAGGCGGCCACCCACCGTGTCGGCGCGCGGCTGCACCCGTTCACGATCGAACAGAACGCCATCACCAGCTTCCGCAGCGCCTGGCCGCTGATCCCATGCTACGCCAACACGATCGGGCCGGGCATCATCCTGGGCACCGACTACGCGATCGGCGGCTGCGACGGCGTGCTGTCGCGCGGCATGCAATGGCAGGGCATGAGCTTCTGGATGACGCTGCGCTACGGCCCGGACATCAGCGTGACGTCGAGCTTCATCCCCACGATGCCGGGCAGGCTGTTCTTCATGAAGGAGCTGGCCGGGCCGCTGCGCGCGGACACGAATTAGCGGCGGAGAGAGCCATAGCGCAACGCGCGCCCTCCCGGGTTCCTTCTCAGAGGGGCCAAGGAGAGGGCTCGCGTTGCGCTATTTCTCTTTTCACGGCACATGGCAAAGCGCCCCGCCGTACGCGCCGCGAAGCCCGATGCGGTTTCCGTAGGAACTGCCCGCCCTCTTGCTCAAAATCGAACGAGAACGTTCAACTGTTGGCGCTCATCCTTGCGCCCGGCGTCGTATCCCTGGCGCAAGCGGGTCAGGCCGCGCCCCGCGGCACCGTGTGGATCCCGGACAGCGCCATCGCTACCGACGCCGCGGGCGGCATCTCCTCTTATGAGGGTACTTGCGGCGCTTTCGGCGCGGGCACGGCGCCCGCCTGGCATGAGCACGAGGTTTCGTTTGCATAGACCCCAGTGGCTCGACATGCATCAAGGAAAGGCGGGCTTTGCGCGGGGCGCCCGACCAACGGACACACCTTCCGCCGATCGCAGGTGCTGATTAGGAGGATTGCGCGGCCTTGATGGTCTTCAGCCGCTTCATGACGTCGTTCGCGCCCCGGCCGAAGTGGTCGTGCAGCGCGGCGTATTCGCGGTACAATTGGTCGTAAATTCGCTGGTTTTCCGGGATCGGCCGATAGACCACGCCCGTCGTGCCACCCATTTCGCGCGCGGCGTCCGCGATCGAGTCATAGCCGCCGCGCGCCGCACCGGCCGCCAGCGCGCCGAACATCGCCGAACCCAGCGCAGGCGTCTGCGCGGAGCGCGCGATGCCGATCGGGCGGCCGATCACGTCGGCGTACAGCTGCATGATGAACGGATTCTTCTGCGCGATGCCGCCGCAGGCGAACAGTCGGCGCACGTGGACGCCATGCGCCCCGTAGGCCGTGAGGATCGTGCGTGCGCCGTAGGCGGTGGCCTCGACCAGCGCGCGGTAGATGTCCTCGGGCTTGGTGGTCAGCGTCATGCCCACGATCAAGCCAGACAGCGTGCCGTCCACCAGCACCGAGCGGTTGCCGCCCCACCAGTCGAGCGCCAGCAGCCCCGACTCGCCAGGCTTCAGGCGCGCGGCCTTCTCGCTCAGCAGCGCGTGCGGGTCGATGTTCCGCTCGCGCGCCTCGCGCGCGTAGCGCTCGGGCAAGCAATGGTCCACAAACCAATTGAAGTGGTCGCCGGTGACCTGGTTGCCCTCGTAGCCGACCAGGCCGGGCACCACCCCGTCGCGCACCGCGCCCGATATGCCGGGCACGCAGCGCTCCGCCTCGCTCAGCATCACATGGCAGGTCGAGGTGCCCATGATCATCAGCGCGTCGCCCGGCTGCGTCAGCCCCGTGGGCGGCAGCGACACATGCGCGTCCACATTGGCCACCGCCACCGCCGTGCCCACCTTGAGCCCGGTCAGGTGCGCCGCCTCCCCGGTGAGCTCGCCCGCCTTGGAGCCGATCGGCAGCACCGGCTCGGGCATCTTTTCGGCCACCACGTTTTCCAGGCGCGGATCGAGCGCCCGAAAGAAATCGCGCGCGGGGTAGCCCTCGGCCGCGTGCCAGAGCGCCTTGTAGCCCGCGAGGCAGCTGCTGCGCGTAGGCATGCCCGTGAGCATCCACACGACCCAATCGCCGGCCTCGATGAACCGCTCCGCCGCCGCGTAGACCCCGGGCGCTTCCCGGAGCACCTGCCAGATCTTTGGGAACATCCACTCCGACGAGGTTTTGCCGCCATAGCGCGCGAGGAAAGGCTCGCCCCGCTCGGCGGCCAACGCGTTGATCCGGTCGGCCTCGGGCTGCGCCGCGTGGTGCTTCCACAGCTTGACGTAGGCGTGGGGATTTGATGCAAATCCCTGCTTTAGGCACAGCGGCGTGCCTGCGCGGTCGGTCGCGACCATGGTGCAGGCGGTGAAGTCGAGGCCCAGGCCGATGACCTCGTCCTTCGATATGCCCGAGCGCCGCAGCGCCTCGGGCACGATATGGTAGAGGCAGTCGAGGTAGTCCTGCGGGTGCTGAAGCGCCCAGTCGGACGCAAGCCGTGTACCGTCCGGCAGCCGTTCATCCATGACCTGATGAGGGTAGTCCATGGACGCCGAGGCCAGCTCGCGACCGGTACCCACCTCCGCCACCAGCGCGCGGGCCGACAGCGTACCGAAATCGACCCCGATCGCATAGCTGCTCATGATCATCCCGCCCTTACTTTTCAATCAACCGGGTCAGCAGCGCCTGGCTGCGCGACAGGAAGGCGACCATGCGCTCGGATTCCAGCGGGCTGCGCGCCATCTCGCACAGGTCGTAGATCTGTTCGCACAAGAGGGCATCGAGCGCCTCGTCCCCGCTCGCCGCCAGGTGCTGAACCAGCGGGTGACGTTCGTTGAGCGTGAGCGTCTGCTGTTCGGGCATCTTGAAGCCCTTGTCGCCCCATGCGCGGGACATTTCGCCAAACCTTCTCGACTGCTCGTCCACGGTAATCACGGCGGGCAGGCTGTCGGTCTTGAACTGCTTGAGCAGCACTTTGAGCGATTCCTGGTTCAGCGCCTTGCGGAACTTGGCTTCGAGCACGGCGCGCTTATCCTCGTCGGCGTCGCCGGCCTCGGTCAGCCCCAAAGTGCCGGCGTCCACGCGCTCGAACTTGATGGGGTGCTCGCGGTCGCCCGCGTACTCGAGGAACGAGATGAAGTTGGGGTCGATCAGGGTGTCCAGCACCACCACGTCGCGGTTTTGCGCGCGGTACAGCTCGATCATCTGCGCCTGCCGCCTGGGGTCGCCCGAATAGTACACGGTGCGCTCGTCGCCTTCAAACTGCGTCTCGCCGTACTCCTTGAGCGTCAGGTACCGGTCGTCGGTCGTCTTGAACAGCAGCGCGTCCTTCACGCGCTCGTAGAACTTCTCGTCGCGGATCGCGCCGTACTTGACGAACGGGTGGATGTCGTCCCAGTACTTCTGATAGTCCTCGCGCTTGCCCGTGAACTCGCTGACCAGCCGGTCGGCCACCTTGCGCGTGATGTACTGCGACATCTTGCGCACATAGCCGTCGTTTTGCAGGAACGAGCGCGACACGTTGAGCGGCAGATCGGGGCAGTCGATCGCGCCCTTGAGCAGCATCAGGAACTCGGGGATGACCTCCTTGATGTTGTCGGCTACGAACACCTGGTTGCTGAACAGCTTGATTACGCCCTCGCTGCCCGCGAACTCGTGCTTGATGCGCGGGAAATAGAGGATGCCCTTTAAATTGAACGGATACTCGGCGTTCAGGTGGATCCAGAACAGCGGATCTCCGTAGTCGTGGAACACCTTGTGGTAGAACGCCTTGTATTCCTCGTCGGTCACCTCGTTAGGGCGCTTCGTCCACAGCGGCACGGTCTCGTTGACCTGCTCGGGGGCCTTGGCCTCCTCGCCCTCCTTCACCGCTTCCACGGCGCTCAGGAAGATGGGCACCGGCATGAACGCGCAGTACTTTTCCAGCGTATCGCGCAGCGTGTGCAGGTGGAGGAACTCGCGGTCGCCCTCATTCAATGTCAGCGTGATCGTCGTGCCGCGCGCGTCGCGCTCCGACGGCCCCATCTCATAGGTCATGCCGTCGCTGCTCTCCCAGCGCACGGCCGAAGCATTCTCGCGGTAGCTCAGCGTGTCGATCGAAACCTGGCTCGATACCATGAACGCCGAGTAGAACCCCAGCCCGAAGTGGCCGATGATGCCGGCCGAGGCGTCGTCCGGCTTGTACTTCGCGAGGAATTCCTCCGCGCCCGAGAACGCCACCTGCGCGATGAAGCGCGTAACTTCGTCCTCGGTCATGCCGATGCCGTTGTCGACGATCTTGAGCGTGCCCTGCGCCTCGTCCGCGATCACGTCGACGCGGTAGCTGTCCTCGGCCGCCGCCTCGCCGGCACGCGCGAGCGCGCGGTGCTTCGCCACCGCGTCGCAGCCGTTCGCGACCAGTTCCCGCAGGAAGATGTCCTTGTCCGAATACAGCCAGCGCTTGATTACCGGCATGATGTTTTCCGCGTGGATAGAAATGCTGCCCTTTTGAGCCATTTATGACGCCTCCCGTTCTGGATTACACCAATCCCAATCATGAACGCGGGCATGGTTGGGATTGGCACTTATATGATATGGTTTATTGTAGACCGCGCAAGAGGGCTTGTCAATAGAAATTAGCACTCTCCTGCGTTGAGTGCTAACAATTAACCGACGCGACATAATGACCGGGGAGCAAGCCATATCTTCAAGGGAATCGGGAGGTGGTGGGCATGCGAATCCCGTGGGAACTGGTGCTGAGCTTTGGGCTGGGGCTTATGCTGTTGTACCTGATCGGCGCTCTGCTGCTGGTGCCGATGCGGCTGGTGTGGCGGCTGATGGCGGGCGCGCTGTTGGGGGCGCTGCTTTTGTGGGTGGTCAACCAATTCGCGCCGCTGACCGGCTTCACCGTGCCGCTCAATCCGTTCACCGCGGTGATCGTGGGGCTGTTGGGGTTGCCGGGCGCGGCGCTGGTGGTGGCGCTGCAGTACCTGCTGTAGCGGGTCGCGCGGATCCGGCTGCCGGGATCGGTTCCCCGCCGTGCGGGCAAGCGCGCCCCTTGGGGGAATCCATTTTAACCGGCAAAGCTGGCACAAATGATCGGATATGGAGGGCGGCGGCCCGGAAATCCCTTTGGGTTTTTCGCAAGCGATCGACCGGCATCGGCTGAATATCAGGGAAGAACATGGTATACTAATGGTGTATGTGGGGGTGAGCGCATGGATTGGCCGGCGGGCGTGATTTGGGTCATTGACCGGTTGACGGATGCGGGGTACGAGGCCTACGCGGTGGGCGGCTGCGTGCGCGATTGGCTGCTTAAGCGCGCGCCCGTCGATTGGGACGTAGCTACGTGCGCGCGGCCCGACCAGGTGCGCGCGGCGCTTGACGGCGCGCGGGTGATCGAAACCGGCATCAAGCACGGCACCCTGACCGCAATCTACGGAGGACAGGCCGTCGAGGTCACCACCTTCCGCGCCGACGGCGCGTACACCGACCACCGCCGGCCCGACGAGGTGCGCTTCGTGTCCAGCCTGCGAGCGGATCTCAGCCGCCGCGACTTCACGATCAACGCCATGGCGATGAAGCCGGGCGGCGCGCCGATCGACTACTTCGGCGGCCGGGCCGACCTGGCCGCGCGCGCCGTCCGCGCCGTGGGGCGGCCCGAGACGCGCTTCGCCGAGGACGCGCTGCGCATCCTACGCGCGCTGCGCTTCGCCGCGCAGCTGGATTTTACCGTCGAGCCGGCCACCGCGCGCGCGCTTCACGATATGCGCTCGGAGCTCAAACACGTGTCGGCCGAGCGAATTTATTCGGAACTCAAACGTCTGCTGGTCGGGCCGGGCACGGCGCGCGTGCTGTTGGGTTTCCCCGAGGTGCTGGCCGAGGCCGCGCCGTTTGGTTTCTACGATGCCCGATTGGTGGGTCGGTTGCCCGAAGACGCGGTGCTGCGGCTTGCCGTGATGATGCGCGGGGGAGATGTGCGTTTGGGGCTGCGCAAGCTGCGCGCCGACAACGCGGCCACGGGCCGGGCGGAGCTGCTCGCCGCGCTGAGCAAGCGGCCGACGCCGGGCGACGCGCGCGGGGCGCTTACATTGCTCAGGGCCGCCGGTGGGCCGGGAGCCGCGCGGGACGCGCTCGCGATCTGGCGGGCCGAGGGCCGAGATGTGGATGAGGCGCAGGAACTCGTCGAGGCACTCATCCGGCAAAACGCCTGTTATCGGCTGAGCGACCTCAAAGTCAACGGCCGAGACCTGATCGCCCTCGGCGTCCCCAGAGGCCCCGCGCTCGGTTCCACGCTCGAAGCGCTGCTCGACCGGGTGATGGCGGGGGAGACGCCGAACGAGCGCAAGGCGCTGCTCGAGGCGGCGCGGGGGATGAAGTTGGGCATGGGCTGAGTCTGTCCGCGTTCCGGTCGCTTGCCGCTCGGCGCCGCGTATGTTCCCCAAAGTGTGTCCGCCCTACGCTTTCTGGTTCTGACAGGTGTGAGGCGGGCACACTTTTTCTCGCGTCTATCCCATCGCCCGGCCCAGCGCCGACAGATCCTCCGGCTCGGTCAGATCGAACCCGGTGTTCAGGTTGAGCACGATGCTGCGGCCGGCGATGTCGAGCAGGGCCTCGCGACCCTGCGCGTCGGTCAGCCGCAGCAGGAAGCTCTGGCCGGGCATTGCTTCGCGCAGGCCGTCGGGAAACAGCTTCCTGCGCACTTGCGCGCCCTCGAGCGCCGCCAGGCAGGCGCGGATGGCCGTGGGGTCGGTCAGTTCCGCGCGGACCGGCCCGCCCTGTGTGACCGCGGTCAGCTGCGCTTGCTTGAGATGCTCCAGGTCGACCGCGCGCGCCAGCTGGTCGGTCAGCGCGATCGGCCGAAAGTACCACATGGGGACGACCAGCGCCGCCAGCAAGACGACCGCTACCAGCACAAGAAACGCGCCGAATCGGCGCTTGTTCACGATGCGCACGGAAAACCCCCTTCCCTTTGTTCGCCGTGTCAGGTCATACCAAGCAACGCCTGGGCGTTTCGGCAGAGGATCAGATCCATCTCCCTGCCGGTCAGTTGCAGCCGGTCCAGCCGCTCAAGTTCCTCGGCCGGCGTCCACATCGGGTAGTCCGAGCCGAACATCACGCGCTCGGCCCCGAATGCGCGGATGATCCGTCGGGCTTCATTGGGTTCGAGCGCGTACAGCGAGCTCGAACAGTCCACGTACACGCGCTCATGCCCGGCAAGCTGCCGCGCGCCCTCGGCCCAGTCCGACCAACAGCCCAGGTGCGCGGCGATCAACGTCAGCCGCGGGAAGCGTCTGAGCACATCGAGCACCTCGGACGGGTTGGAGTTCCGATAGCGCCGGTCGCCGGTGTGCGCGAGCAGCGGCATGCCCGTAGACTCCAGCGCCTCGTAAAGCTCGTCAAACCGCGCGTCGTTGAGGGCCACGCCTTGAATGTCGGGGTGAACCTTGACGCCCTTGAGCCCCAGCGCCTTGATGCGCCGCACTTCGTCGCCCTTGCCCGCGAAGTTCTGGTGCATCGCGCCCAGCCCGTACAGCAGCCCCGGATGCGCCGCCACCGTCTGGCTGGTGAAGTCGTTGATGATGGCGGTCTGCGCGGGGGTGGTCGCCGCCGAGCACAGCAGCGCCCGGTCCACGCCCGCATGGCGTTCCATGTCGAGCAGTGTGGACAACCGCCCATCCGCGCCCATGGACAGATTATAGAACCGGGCGATGTTCGAAGCCGCCTTCTCGGCGATGCCGTCGGGGAAGATGTGCGCGTGCACGTCGATTATCATGGAGCATGCCTCGCTTTTGTGGGGATGATTTACTATAGCATGGGTTTGTTAAGGGATGAAGCTGGAGGAGGGGCGCGGTTTTGCGCGGCGGGGGACTCGCTCCCTGCGGTCGCATCGGGAACGCCGCGCCGCCGTCGCTTGAGTTCGGCTGCGCGGTCCGTGTGTGGGGAGCGGATGCGGCGGCGCGGGGGACGGGGAGACGGCCTCCGGCGGTCAAGGGCGCCGCCCTTGGAACCCGCCAAAGGGGCTTTGCCCCTTTGGAATCCCCATGACCGCTTACGCGGGGATGCGCGAAGGCCGCCCGAAGGCGGCCCTCGCAAAAGCAGCGATATGCGGCAATGGATTCTTTCGCAACCGGCGCGCGAGCGCTCCGGGGCGTCCGGAGGGCTAATACCGCTCCCGCTTCACATAGGTCGTGTGCAGCAGTTCGTGCGCCTTGTGGGAGTTGGGCTTGCCCAGGAAATCGGCGTAGATTTGCTTGATTTCCGGGTTTTCGTGGGACTTGCGGACGGCCTTGCCGGCGTCCTCGCGGTAGAGCGCGTTGGCGCGCAGCACGCGCGGGTCGGTGATTTCACGCTGCTCGGGCGAGACGATCGGCTGACCGCCGCCGTTCACGCAGCCGCCGGGGCAGCCCATGACCTCGATGAAGGTGTAGTTCTTCTCGCCCGCCTTGACCTGCTCGAGCAGGTGGCTGGCGATGCCGGTCGAATGGGCGACCGCGGCGTTGATCTCCAGGCCGTTCAGGTTGAGCGTGGCTTCCTTGACGCCGGCGAGCCCGCGCACGGCATCGAAATTGACGTCGTCGAGCGACTTGCCGGTGATGACCTCGTAGGCGGTGCGCAGCGCCGCCTCCATCACGCCGCCGGTCGCGCCGAAGATTACGCTCGCGCCGCTCGACTCGCCGAGCAGCTTGTCAAAGTCCTGGTCGGGCAGCCGCGCAAAGTCGATGCCGGCCTGCTTGATCATGCGCGCAAGCTCGCGCGTGGTGATGACCACGTCCACGTCGGCCATGCCGTTGCTTCCGAGCTCCGACCGCGCGGCCTCAAACTTCTTGGCCGTGCAGGGCATCACCGACACCACCACGATCTTCTTCGGGTCGATGCCTTCCTTCTCGGCGAAGTAGCTCTTAATCAGCGCGCCCTCCATCTCGTGGGGCGACTTGCAGGTGGACAGGTTCGGCAGGAACTCGGGGTAGTAGGTCTCGCAATACTTGATCCAGCCGGGCGAACAGGAGGTAATCATCGGCAGCACGCCGCCGTTGGTCACGCGGTCAACCAGCTCGTTCGCCTCCTCGAGGATCGTGAGGTCGGCGGCGAAGTCGGTGTCGAACACCTTGTCAAAGCCCATACGCCTGAGCGCGCAGGCCATCTTGCCGGTGACCGAGGTGCCCATCGGCATGCCGAACTCTTCGCCCAGCGCCGCGCGCACCGCGGGCGCGGTCTGCACGACCACGTACTTGTCGGGGTCGGACAGCGCGTCCCACACCTGCTTGGTGTCGTCTTTCTCGGTCAGCGCGCCGGTCGGGCACACCGAGATGCACTGGCCGCAGTTGATGCACGGCGATTCCGCCAGCGAATCGCCCCAGGCGCACTCGATCGCGGTGTTGAACCCGCGCTTGACCGCGCCGATCACGCCCACGTTCTGCAGGTTCGTGCAGACGGCCACACAGCGCCGGCACAGGATGCACTTGGCGTTGTTGCGTACGATCGAGGGCGACACCTCGTCGATTGTGGACGGCGTTATCGAGCCCTCGAAGCGGTTCTCGTCGGACACGCCGTACTCGTTGCACAGCGCCTGCAGCTCGCAATTGGTGGAGCGCACGCAGGACAGGCAGCTCTTGTCGTGGTTGGACAGCAGCAGCTCGAGGTTGATTCTGCGCGCCTCGCGTATCTTGGGCGTGTTGGTCTTGACCTGCATGCCCTCGGTCGCGGGCAGCACGCAGGACGCCTGCAGCGCGCGCGCGCCCGTATCGACCACGCACATACGGCATGCGCCGATCTCGTTGATGCCGCTCAGATAGCACAGCGTCGGTATGCGGATGCCCGCGGCACGGGCGGCCTCGAGCACCGTGGTGCCCTGCGGAACCGACACCGCGACGCCGTCGATTAACAGGTTGATCGTGTTCATGACTGGCATCCTCCTTATTTCTTCACGATCGCGCCGAACTTGCACTTCTCCATGCAAGCGCCGCACTTGATGCAGACGGCGGGATCGATGACGTGCGGCTCCTTGACCGAGCCCGAGATCGCGTTCACCGGGCAGACGCGGGCGCACAGCGTGCAGCCCTTGCACTTGGCCGGCAGGATCTCGTAGCGCAGCAGTTTCTGGCACACGCCCGCGGGGCAGACCTTGTCGTTGATGTGCGCCTCGTATTCGCTGCGGAAATGGCGCAGCGTCGACAGCACCGGGTTGGGCGCGGTCTGCCCGAGTCCGCACAGCGCGGTCGAGCGGATGTTCTCGGCCAGGCTCTCGAGCTTTTCGATGTCGCCCTTTTGGCCGTTGCCCTCGCAGATGCGGTTGAGGATCTCGAGCATCCGGCGGGTGCCGATCCGGCAGGGCGTACATTTGCCGCAGCTCTCATCGACCGTGAAGTCCAGGAAGAAGCGCGCGATGTCCACCATGCAGTTGTCCTCGTCCATGACGATCATGCCGCCCGAGCCCATCATCGAGCCCGCCGCGATCAGGTTGTCATAGTCGATCGGCGTGTCCAGCAGCGAAGAAGGCAGACAGCCGCCCGACGGGCCGCCGGTCTGCACCGCCTTGAACGCCTTGCCGCCCGGGATGCCGCCGCCGATCTCGTAGATGATCTCGCGCAGCGGTGTGCCCATCGGCACCTCGAGCAGACCCGTGTTGTTGATCTTGCCGCCGAGCGCGAACACCTTGGTGCCCTTCGACTTTTCCGTACCCATCGAGGCGAACCACTCCGGGCCGTTCAAGACGATCTGCGGGATGTTGGCGTAGGTCTCGACGTTGTTGAGCACCGTGGGTTTGCCGAACAGGCCCTTGACCGCCGGGAACGGCGGGCGCACGCGCGGCTCGCCGCGCAGGCCCTCGATCGAGTTCATCAGCGCGGTTTCCTCGCCGCACACGAACGCGCCCGCGCCCAGCCGTACGCCGAGGTCGAAGCTAAAACCGCTGCCGAAGATGTCGTTGCCGAGCAGGCCGTACTCGTGCGCCTGCTCGATCGCTAACTTCAGCCGCTTGACCGCGATCGGGTACTCGGCGCGCACGTAGATGTAGCCCTGGTTCGCGCCGATCGCGTAGCCGGCGATCGTCATCGCCTCGATGATCGCGTGCGGGTCGCCCTCGAGCACCGAGCGGTCCATGAACGCGCCCGGGTCGCCCTCGTCGGCGTTGCAGCACACGTATTTCTGATCGCCTTGGGAGGCCTTGGCGAACGACCACTTGAGGCCGGTCGAGAAACCCGCGCCGCCGCGGCCGCGCAGCCCCGACGCCTTAATCAGCTCGATTACCCCGTCGCTGGTCATCTCGCTGAGCACCTTGTGCAGCGCGCGGTAGCCGTCGAACGCGATGTACTCGTCGATGTTCTCGGGGTCGATCACGCCGCAATTGCGCAGTGCCACACGCTTTTGCTTTTTGTAGAAGTCCACATCGTCGAGCGCGCGCACCGCGCCCGATTCGGACACCGACTCCTTGTACAGCAAACGCGTAACAATTCTGCCCTTAATCAGGTGTTCGGATACGATCTCCTCGACGTCGGCGTCGCTGATCCGGCTGTAGAACGCGCCCTCGGGGTAGATGATGACGACCGGGCCGGCCTCGCACAGGCCAAAGCAACCGGTGTGCACCAGCTTGACTTCCTTCGAGAGGCCGTTCTTGTCGATCAGGGTTTCAAATTTTTTCAGAATTTTCGCGGAGCCCGAGGACGTACAGCCGGTGCCGCCGCAAATCAACACGTGGGAGCGGAACAGTTCCATTCGGATTCCTCCTCGTTCTATTCGGCGGCGCCGATGGTGTATTCGTCGACGGGTCGGCCGTTGACGACGTGCTCGGCCACGATGCGGCCCGCCATCTCGGGCGTAACCTTGACGTAGGTGACCTTGCTCTGACCGGGCATGAAGACCTCGACGATGGGCTCGAGCCGGCACATGCCGATACAACCGGTCTGCGCGACCGCCACCTCGAGCAACCCGCGTTTGCTCACCTCATCCAGGAAGGCCAGCATCACCGGCCGCGCGCCCGCGGCGATGCCGCAGGTGGCCATGCCCACCACGATGCGCGCGCCTTCGTGATCGCGGCGCAGGTTGACCTTGTCGAGCGTTTTCTGGCGAATCGCCTCAAGTTCGGCAAACGACTTCATAATCAATGGCACCTCCATAAGTCTTTCATTTACGCCGCGCGGCCTCGTCCGCCGCGCCCAGGCCCTCCGCGATGTATTCGCCGATCCAGGAAAGCACGGCCGGCTCGTTCAGCGCCACCCCATCCAGCGCCTGCCGAATCTCGCGCGTGTCGAACCGGAATGCGTGCTCGCCTACCCGGTAATCGAGCACGAAGTCGGGCCGGTCGGGCGCGCCCAGGATCAGCGAGCGCATCGTGGCGCTGAGGTCGCCCATCGGGGGCAGGTCGATGCTGTTCAATTCGAACCGCGCGACCAGCCGCGTACCCAAACCGGGCGTCGATTCGAGCGTCAGGCCGCCGCCGCAGAGCTCGGCCAGCTGCATGAACATCGGGATGCCCAGACCCACCTTGCGGGACTTGCGCGTGGTGCCGAACGGACTGGTCACGCGCGCAAGCAGCGCCTCATCCATGCCGCAGCCGTCGTCGATCAGCGCGATGACGAGCAGGCCCGGCAATCGGCCGATCGCGATCTCGATCGTCACAAGCGTTGCCCCGGCCGAGATGGAATTCTGGGCAAGGTCCAGAATATGCAGCGACAGCTCAAACATCTGCTACATAGCCCGGTACTTGTCGAGGATGCCGGGAACGTCGTCGGGCGTCAGGCGGCCGTACACATCCTCGTTAATCATCATGACCGGCGCCAGGCCGCACGCGCCCAGGCAGCGCGTATCCTTGAGGGTGAAGCGCAAGTCGGCGGTGCTTTGGCCCGGCTTGCAGTCGAGCTCCGACTCAATCCGCTCAAGCACCGTCTTCGCGCCCTTGACGTAACAGGCGGTGCCCAGGCACACGCCGATCACGAACCGGCCGCGCGGCTCCAGCGCAAACTGCGAATAGAAGGTGGCCACGCCGTACACCTCGCTCAGCGTGACATTCAGCCCCTCGGCGATGTGGCGCTGTACCTCGCGCGGGACGTGGTCAAAGATGTCCTGCGCGGCTTGCAGCGTGCGCATCACGGCCCCCCGTTCGCCCTTGTTGGCCGCAATGACCTCGTCGAGCTTTTGCAGCTTGCCCTTGTCTTCCAGAACGGACATAAGGCGGATCCTCCTCATAGTTAAAATATTATCAGGACGAGGCAAAACAAAAGCCCCGCCTGACCAAGGCCGTTATCGATTATAGCACAAACGGTCGAATGATGCCATCTTTAGAGATGAAATTTTACAAATGCAGCAGTTTGGACAGGGGGATGTTTGGACATAGGGGATAACAGAAACCAATCGGATTGACATGGTTTCAGCGCTCGCGCGGATCCGGGCAGCTGCCGCCGCAGCCGTTTGCGTACGGGCAGTTGTCGCAGGCCGAGCGGCCGCCGGTGCGGATAAAGCGCGCAAGGCGGCGGATCAGGATCCAGGCGGCCGCGCCCGCGATCAGCGCCGCCACAATGTAGCCGATTGCGTTCATGAAAATCCCATGAGCCTCCCTACCTGATAGATGATGAGCGCCGCCGAATAGGCGCTGCCGATTTGCATGGCGATCGCCAGCAAAGTGTACTTCGCCGAGCGCATCTCGCGCCTAAGCGCGGCGACGGCCGCCACGCAGGGCGTGTACAGCAGGATGAACGTCAAAAACGAATAGGCGGACAGCGCCGTGAAGTGCGCCTTGAGCAGACCGGCCAGCTGCGTCGTGTCGCCCGCGGCGTACAGCACGCCCAGCGTCGACACCACCGCCTCCTTGGCCACGAGTCCGCTTAAAAGCGCCACGCCCTTTTCCCATTCGCCGAAGCCGAGCGGCCTGAACACGGGCGCGATCCAGCCGCCGATCGTCGCGAATAGGCTGCGCGACGAGTCGGTCACGTAATGCAAATCGGACGAGAATGCCTGCAAGAACCAGATCAGCACGCTCATGGCGAAGATCAGCGTGCCCGCGCGGGTCAAAAAGTCCTTGGCCCGATCCCGCAGCCGCCTGAGCACGTTGATCGGCGTCGGCCAACGGTAGGGCGGCAACTCCATGACGAACGGCGTGTCGCCCTCGCGGAAGGCGGTCTTGCGCAGGATCAGCCCGGCCGCCACCATGACCAGCATGCCCATCAGGTACAGGCTGAGCACCGTCAGCGCCTGGTGCCGCTCGAAGAACGCCGCCGCGAACAGCCCGTACACCGGCAGCCGCGCGCCGCAGGACATGAACGGGGTCAGCATGATCGTCATGCGCCGGTCGCGCTCGTTTTCAACGCCCCTGGCCGCGATGATCGCGGTGGTGGTGCAGCCAAAGCCCATCAGCATCGGGATGAACGAGCGCCCGGACAGCCCCATGCGACGCAGCAGCTTGTCGGTGATGAACGCGGCCCGCGCCATGTAACCCGAATCCTCGAGGATCGACATGCCGAGGAAGATGAGCAGGATCTGAGGCAAAAAGGTCATCACCCCGCCCACGCCCGCGATCACGCCGTCCAACACCAGCGACTTGAGAGCGGCGCTCGCGCCCATGAAGGCGAGAGCGGCTTCGGCCGCGCCCGACAGCACGTCGCCGATCAGCCATTCCATCAAGCCGGTCAGCGTCCGCCCGATCGGCCCGAAGGTCACGGCGAACATCAGCCCCATCACGAGCAAAAAAATGGGAAACGCCAGGTATTTGTTCATCAGCAGCCGATCGATCCGGTACGATGCATCCTCCCGGTTCACCGCCGAGCGCTTGAAGCCCGATTCGCGCAGCGCCCGCTCGATTGCGCGGTAGCGGCAGTCGGCCACCAGCGTCAGCGCGTCGATGCCCGGGTGATCCGCCCGGCCGCGCCCGACGTAGCCGTCCACAATGGCCTCAATGGACGCGCGCTGGTCGCCCGTCAGGTAGGCCGCCCCGAGCAGCGCCTCGTCGCCCTCGAGCAGCTTGAGCGCCACCCAGCCCGTCGGCGGGGCGAAGTCGTCGTCGCCCTCGTCCTCGTAGCCGCCGATGTGGGCGTGGCGCGCGCGCTCGCCGTGGTCGTCGTCGCGCTCCCGCTCGTCGCGGTGCGCGTGGTGCTCGCGCTCGTCGAACGCCGAGTGCGAGCCCGCGCCGCCCAGCGCCGCCACCAACTGGCTGACCGCGAGGCGCGTGGAGGCGTCGTAGCGCTGAACCGGCGATACCGGGCGGGGGCCCCGCACCTGATCGTGCAGCGCCTGAAACAGCCGATCAAAGCCCCGGCGCTTCTTGGCCGAGATGGGCACCACCGGCGCGCCGAGGAAATGCGACAGCCGCTCGCAGTCGATCCCGCCGCCGTCCTTCTCGAGCTCGTCCATCAGGTTGAGCGCGATCACGGTCGGGCGCTCGAGCTCCATCAACTGCAGCGTCAGGTACAGGTTGCGCTCGATGTTGGTGGCGTCCACGATGTTGAGCACCACGTCGGGGCTGTGCTGGGCGATGAAGTGGCGCGTGATGTTCTCCTCGATCGAATAGGGCGAGAGCGAGTACACGCCCGGCAGGTCGACCAGGAGCGCCTGGTCGTCGCCGATTTCAAAGCAAGCCTCCTTGCGCTCCACCGTTACGCCCGGCCAGTTGCCTACGTATTGGTTGGAGCCGGTCAGCGCGTTGAACAGCGTGGTCTTGCCGCTGTTGGGATTGCCCGCCAGCGCGATTGTGATGTTCAAGCGCGTCCTCCTCCCCTGGATACCAGGATCTGGCGGGCGTCGGCCTCGCGCAGCGTCAGCTGGTAGCCGCGCAGCCGGATCTCCATCGGGTCGCCCAGCGGCGCGCGCCGCGATATCATAACGCGCGTGCCCGGCGTGATGCCCATCTCAACCAGACGCCGCCGCGCGCGCCCCTCGACGTCGATGCGCTCGACGACCGCTTCCTCCTCGTTGCCGAGCGCGTTCAGCGCGGCGAGTTCCCGATTGGCCATCGGCGTCCCCTCCCATTGGTACAAGATTACGGTTAGCATCAGGTAACTATTCGGATGATAGCGCAAGCGCGCGCGTTCGTAAAGCACGGCCCGGCGACGTTTCCCGTTAAACTTCGGAAATGCCGCGCGCGGGGAGGTTTCGCGCTTAACCCAAGGACGTTATAATGAGCGCACATGGGAGGGGTCGTCATGCGGGGATATGCGATATGATGGATTACGACATCGTGGTGATCGGTGCGGGCCACGCCGGCTGCGAGGCCGCGCTGGCGGCGGCGCGGTTGGGGCTGCGCACGCTGATGCTCACGCTCAACCTCGACAGCGTGGCGCTGATGCCCTGCAACCCGTCGATCGGCGGCACGGCCAAGGGGCACCTGGTGCGCGAGCTGGACGCGCTGGGCGGCGAGATGGGCCGCGCGATCGACGACACCATGCTGCAGTCGCGCATGCTCAACCTGGGCAAGGGCCCTGCCGTGCATTCGCTGCGCGCGCAGGCCGACAAGCGCGCCTACCAGGCGCGCATGCGCGCGGCGATCGACGCGCAAGCGGGCCTGACGCTCAGGCAGGCCGAGGCCCGGCGCATCGAGACGGACGGCAAGAGCGTGACCGGGGTGGTGACCGCCACCGGCGCGCGCATCGGCTGCCGCGCCGCGGTCGTGTGCGCCGGCGTGTATCTGGACAGCCGCATCATCATCGGCGAGCACAGCCACAATGGCGGGCCGCAGGGGCTGATGGCCGCCGGGTATCTCGCGGGCGCGCTGCGCGAACTCGGGTTTACGCTGCGGCGGTTCAAGACCGGCACCCCGGCGCGCGTGGACGGACGCACGGTGGATTTTTCGCAGATGACGCCTCAGCCGGGCGACGAGCCGGTCGTGCCGTTCTCGTTCATGACCGACAGGCCGCTTCACAACCGCGCGCTGTGTTACCTGACCTACACCACCGAGCGCACCCACCGGTTGATCCGCGACAACCTGCACCGCGCGCCCATGTACTCGGGCTTAATTCACGGCACCGGCGCGCGCTACTGCCCCTCGATCGAGGACAAGGTGGTGCGCTTTGCCGACAAGGACCGCCACGGCGTCTTCCTCGAACCCGAGGGGGAGGGGAGTATCGAGTGGTACGTGCAGGGCATGTCCACCTCGCTCCCGGAAGAGGTGCAGCGCGCGGTGTACCAAAGCGTGCCGGGGCTCGAGCGCGCTGAGCTGATGCGCCTGGCCTACGCGATCGAGTACGAGACGATCGACCCGACGGAACTTACGGCGGAGCTTTCCGCGCGCAGGTTTCAGGGGCTGTACTTCGCGGGGCAGATCAACGGCACCTCGGGCTATGAAGAGGCGGCCGCGCAGGGACTGCTGGCCGGGCTCAACGCCGCGCTGTGGCTGGGCGGCGGGCAACCGCTGACGCTGACGCGCGCCGACGCCTACATCGGCGTGCTGGTGGACGACCTGGTCACCAAGGGCGTGGACGAGCCCTACCGCATGATGACCTCGCGCGCCGAGTACCGGCTGCACCTGCGCCAGGACAACGCCGACCTGCGGCTGACCGAGCTCGGCCGCCGCGCGGGGCTGGCCGACGACGCGCGGTATGAGAAGATGTGCCGGAAAAGGGAAGAGACCGCGCGCGCGATCGAGCTGATCGACGGGGCGCGGCTGACCGAGCGGCTGAAGCGGCCCGAGGCGCGGCTTAAGGAGCTGGTGGGCGAGTGCCCGGAGCTGTCTACGTTGATGCCGGGCGCGCTCGAGCAGGCGGAGATATCGATCAAGTATCAGGGGTATTTGAACCGTCAGCAAAGCCAGATCGAGCAGTTCACGCGCGCGGAGGGCGTGGCGCTGCCCGAGGGGATCGACTATTTGAAGATCGATGCGTTGCGCATCGAAGCGCGTCAAAAACTCGATCGCCAACGCCCCGCCTCGATCGGCCAGGCCTCGCGCATACCGGGCGTGTCGCCGGGCGATATCCAGGTGCTGCTGATCTGGCTCGAGCGCTGGCGGCGAACCCGAAGTTGAATTTCCATCCCAATTGGTATATACTATATCATGGTATGATATCGGATTATTGGAGGAAGGCATGGCCAAGACCGCACCGGGCAGCAACAAGAAGAAGACCACCGCGAGGGGCGCGCAGGAGACAAAGCGCGAGCCGGCGCCGGACAGGGGTATCTGGCGCGAGGCCAGCGGCGTGATCCTGTTCTTTGCCGGGGCGGTGCTGATGTATTTTTTGGTGTCAGTCCCCGAGACCGGGCTCGGCCGGTGGCTGGTGTCGGCCGCGTGGGGCCTTGCGGGCGCGCTGCGCTATGCGCTGCCGCTGGTGCTTCTGTGGGTGGGCGCGCTGGTGGCGTTTTCCGGGCGCGAGCGCGGGGTAAAGAAGGGGCGCGTGCTGCTCATTGCGCTGCTGATCCTGTTTGCGATGTCGCTCGTGCACCTGTTCAGCGTGGAAGAAGTAATGGAGGGGGCGCCGTTTCACGACTTCGCGGCTTGCCTTACGCGTTCCTACGCCTACAAAAACGGCGGCGCAGGCGTGCTGGGCGCGCTGCTGGCTTGGCCGCTGTACAGCGCGCTGGGCGTGGCCGGCGGGGCGATGGTGCTGGTGGCGCTGATCCTGGCCGACCTGGTGCTGCTGCAGAAGATATCGTTCCGGCGCATCGGCGAACGCGCGCAGGCGCGCTACGACGACTTCCGCGAGCAGCAACTCAGGCGCGCAACCGAACGCATGGCGGCGCGCGAGGCGGAGGCCGTGATTCCCAAGGTGGCCCCGCGCGAGGACGAGATGGACGACCCGTTCGCGAAGTATCTTGGCGACAGCGCGCGCGTACGCCGACCGGGCATGCGGGTGGAGCGGATCGACAGCGCGGGCCCGCTGCCGGGCGAGCCGGAGCTGCCCGCGCAAGGGCAGGACGACGCGTCGGTCTACGACATCCCGAACTTCCTCGCCGGGCGCAGGAAAAAGGTGAAGGCCGGGAAGATCAGCGTGGCCGAGCCTCGGCCGCTGCGCGAGACGCTCGAGCGGACGGCCTATGCCGCGCAGGCCGGGCCTTTGGCGCCCGAGCCGGACGGCTCTGAGGTGGCCGAGCGGCCGCGCGTTGAGCGCGGCCAGGCCGACGTGGTGATCGACGAGACCGACTGGCAGACCGTGGCGCTGTTCGACGGGGGCGCGGACGACGCGGCGCTCGACCGCTTTATGTCGGACGCGCAGGGGTCGGCGGACGGTGCGCCGCGGCCGGACGCCAAAGAACCGCGCGAGCCCGAGGCGCCGTTCACGGGCGTGATCGAGGACGCGCCGCCGTTCGACATGCCCGATGTGCCCGTGGCGGCCGAGGTGAAGCCCGCCCCCGCGCCGAAACCCAAGAAGCCGGCGCGCCCGCCGATCGCGCGGCCCGCGCCCGCGGACGAGATCGAGTACATCTACCCGCCGATCGATATGCTCGAGCCTTCAAAGCCCACGCAGTTGCAGGGCCGGCACGAGCGCGACGCCGAGAAGGGCAAGAAGCTGGTCGACACGCTCGCCAGCTTCGGCATCTCCGCGCGGATGTTGGGCGTCGCGCACGGCCCGACGGTCACGCGGTTCGAGCTGTCGCCGGCGGCCGGCGTCAAGGTCAGCCGCATTACCGCGCTGGCCGACGACATCGCGCTCAACCTGGCGGCGGTCAGCGTGCGCATCGAAGCGCCGATCCCCGGCAAGGCGGCCGTGGGCGTCGAGGTGCCCAACGACTCGGTCGAGGCGGTGCCGCTGCGCGACGTGCTCGAGAGCCCCGAATGCCGCAGGCACCCCTCGCGCCTCGCGGTGGCGCTCGGGCGGGACAACGCCGGGCGCTACATCATCGCCGACCTCGCCCGCATGCCGCATGTGCTGATCGCCGGCCAGACCGGCTCGGGCAAGTCGGTGTGCATCAACTCGATCATCTGCTCGATCCTGTACCGGGCTACGCCCGACGAGGTGCGCCTGATCATGATCGACCCCAAGGTGGTCGAGCTCTCAAGCTACAACGGCATTCCGCACCTGCTGGTGCCGGTGGTGACCGACCCCAAGAAGGCGGCCAGCGCGCTCGAATGGGCGGTGGTCGAGATGGGCAACCGCTACAAGCAGTTCGCGGAGCGCGGCGTGCGCGACATCAAGGGCTTCAACCAGCGCCGCGGCGCGGACGAGTCGGCCATGCCGCAAATCGTGATTATCATCGACGAGTTGGCCGATCTGATGATGGTGACGCCGGGCGAGGTCGAGGACGCCATCTGCCGGCTGGCGCAGCTGGCGCGCGCCGCGGGCATCCATCTCGTAATCGCCACGCAGCGCCCGTCGGTCAATGTGATTACCGGCGTCATCAAGGCCAACATCCCCTCGCGCATCGCGTTCACGGTGGCGTCCCAGGTGGACAGCCGCACGATTTTGGACGTGGGCGGCGCGGAGAAGCTGCTCGGCCGGGGCGACATGCTGTATGCGC
Organism: Anaerozeibacter quisquiliarum; assembly: GCF_051162045.1. Classification (NCBI taxonomy): domain Bacteria; kingdom Bacillati; phylum Bacillota; class Clostridia; order Eubacteriales; family Anaerozeibacteraceae; genus Anaerozeibacter; species Anaerozeibacter quisquiliarum. The sequence goes on along the minus strand of NZ_JBISDI010000002.1, from coordinate 81,738 downwards.
CCAGCGGCATGGCCAAGACGCGCGTGCAGGGCGCGTGGGTGTCGGACGACGAGGTGCACGCCGTGGTGGAGTTCCTCAAGCAGTGCCATCAGGCCGATTACAACGAGGATGTGATCGAACACATGGACACCGCCGCCATGTCCGACGCCGACAAGGAGGACGCGCTGAACGCGTTCGACGAGCTGCTGCCGCAGGCGGTGGAGCTGGTGGTCGACGCCGGCGCGGCCTCGGTCAGCATGCTGCAGCGGCGGCTGCGCGTCGGCCACTCGCGCGCCGGGCGGCTGATCGACGAGATGGAGGTGCGCGGCATCGTGGGCCCGGACGAGGGCAGCAAGTCGCGCAAGGTGCTGATTTCGCGCGAACAATATAGAAATATGTTCTGACCCGCCTGACGGCGGGGCTTCGAAATCCCCCATCCGTCCGCCCGCTGCGCGAGCTGCCGGACGGGAAGCGATTCCGAGTCGATCGGCTGCGCCTCCCTTTGCCGGGATCGCATTCACGCCCTTCGCACAGGTCGGCGGGCGCTGGGATGCCGAAGGGTCAGATACTGAAAGGGACAAGCGGATGATGAAATTTCCGAAGACGGTCGGCCTGGTGTCGCTGGGGTGCTCGAAAAACCGGGTGGACTCTGAAATATTGCTGGGGATGCTCAGGGAGAAGGGCGTCGAGGCGGTGGCCGACCCCGCGGACGCCGAGTTGATCGTGGTCAACACCTGCGGGTTCATCGGGCCCGCCAAGGAAGAATCGATCGAGACCATCTTCGAGATGGCCCGCTACAAGGACAGCGGGCGCTGCCTTTTGCTGTTCGTGACCGGCTGCCTGACCCAGCGCTATCCCGACGAGCTCAAGGCCGAGATGCCCGAGGTCGACGGATTCCTGGGCGTCAACGACTACCCGCGCTTTATCGAGGCGATCGAGCAGGCCGTAGGCGGCGCAAAGCCGCTGCTCGCGGGTGCCAAGGCGCAGTTCTTTGAAAGTCCGCGCGTGCTGACCACGCCGTCCCACTCGGCCTACGTCAAGATATCCGATGGCTGCGACAACCGCTGCGCCTATTGCGCGATCCCGCTGATCCGGGGCGGCTACCGCTCGCGGCCCTATGCCGACATCCTGCGCGAATGCGCTCGGCTGAGCGAGGCCGGCGCGAGCGAACTGACGCTGATCGCCCAGGACACCTCGCGCTACGGAAGCGATTTTGAGGGCGGGAAGCTGCTGTTGCCCGAGCTCATGACCGAGGTCGCGGCGTTGCCCGCCGTGCACTGGCTGCGCGTGCTCTATTGCTACCCCGACACCGTGACCGAGCGGCTGCTCGACACCGTGGCCGGCAACCCCAAGATCGCGAACTACCTCGACCTGCCGCTGCAGCACGTGAACGATGAAATGCTCAGGCGCATGAACCGGCGCGGCGCCAATGCCGACATCCGGCGGCTGATCGAGCTGTGCCGCGCGCGGGATATCGCGGTGCGCACCACGATGATCGTGGGCTTTCCGGGCGAGACCGACGCGCAGTTCGACGAGCTGCTTGCCTTTGTTCGGCAGGCGAGGTTCGCACGGCTGGGCGCGTTCGCCTACTCGCCCGAGGAAGGCACTGCCGCCTTTTCCATGAAAGATCAGGTGGACGAGGATGTCAAGCGCGAGCGGCTCGACCGGCTGATGACGCTGCAGCAGGGCATATCGCTTGAGTTTAACGAGGCGCGCGTGGGGAAGACTTACGAAGTGCTCGTCGGTGCGAGCGAGGGCGGGCGCTGCGTCGGGCGTACGCAGCTCGAAGCGCCCGAGGTGGACGGCAGCGTGCTGTTCACGGCGGGACGCATACCCGCGCCGGGTGAGTATGTAAAGGTAAAGATTACCGGGGCCGACGCCTACGACCTGGAAGGGGAGGCATTGTGAGATGAACCTGCCCAACAAGCTGACGCTGCTACGGGTGCTGATGATCCCCGCGGTGGTGGGGCTGATGATGACGAATGTACCGCTGTGCCAGATTCTGGCGGCGGCGGTGTTCGGCTTGGCCTCGCTGACCGACCTGTACGATGGCTACTACGCGCGCAAGTACGACATGGTGACCGACTTCGGCAAGCTGATGGACCCGATGGCCGACAAGCTGCTGGTGATGGCGGCGCTCATTGGGCTGGTGGCGCAGGGCCGCGTGCACTGGCTGGCGGCGATGCTGCTGCTCGGGCGCGAGTTCATCGTGTCGGGCGTGCGGCTGGTGGCGGCGGCCAAGGGCAAGGTGGTCGCGGCCGACGCGGTGGGCAAGTGGAAGACCGTTACCCAGATGGTGGCGCTGATCCTGATCCTGCTCGGCGGGTTCCCGCCGGCGTCGCTGTTCACCGCGATCGGCGGGCGGCTGCTCTGGGCGTCGGTCGCGCTTTCGGTGTGGTCCTGCGTCAGCTATGTGCGGCGCAACCTGGGGGTGTTTAAGACGTGATTTGCGAAATTCTGTCGGTGGGCACCGAACTGCTCATGGGCCAAATCGCCAACACCGACGCGCAATACCTGTCGGCGCGGCTGAGCGAGCTGGGCATCGACCTGTACCGCCATACGACGGTGGGCGACAATCCCGGCCGAGTCAAGGCGGCGCTTTGCGAAGCGCTTGAGCGCGCGGACCTTGTCATCACCACCGGGGGGTTGGGCCCGACCGAGGACGACCTGACCAAGGAGATGGTGGCCGAGCACTTCGCGCTTGAGATGACGCTCGACGAAGATAGCCTCGCCGCGCTCAAGGAACGTATGGAGAAGCTGCATCCGGGCCGCTCGCTCGATGAAAACAACCTCAAGCAGGCCTACTTTCCGGTAGGCGCGCACATCCTCAACAACCGCCGGGGCACCGCGCCCGGCTGCGTGGTGGAGCAGGGCGGCAAGCGGGTGGCGGTGCTGCCCGGCCCGCCGAGGGAGCTCAAGGACATGTTCGAGCAGGCGCTTGAGCCCTACCTGCGGGAGGGGCTGGGCGCGGCGATCCACTCGCGGTTTTTGCGCATCTTTGGCGTGGGCGAATCGAGGGTGGAGACCATCCTGCTGGATCTGTTTCACCTGGGCAGCCCCACGCTGGCGCTCTACTGCGGCGAGGGCGAGGTGCAGGCGCGGCTGACGGTCAAGGTGGGGCTGCACGAGGATCCCGCGCCGCTCTTGGATCCGGTGGAACGGGAGATCCGGCGGCGGCTGGGCGACGCCGTATACGCCGAGGGGCGCAGCGCCACGATGGCGGGCACGGTGCTGAAGCTGCTGATCGAAAAGGGCAAGACGGTGGCCTTCGCGGAAAGCTGCACCGGCGGGCTGCTGGCTTCCACGCTGGTTTCGCAGCCGGGTGCGTCGCAGGCGCTGACGCACAGCTTCGTGACCTATTCAAACGAGGCGAAGATGCGCACGCTCGGGGTGCGCGCGGATACGCTTGCGTCGGACGGCGCGATCAGCGAGCGCTGCGCGCGGGAGATGGCCGAGGGATGCCGGAGGGTAAGCGAAACCGACTACGCGCTCGCGGTGACCGGCGTCGCGGGTCCCGACGGCGGCACGGAGGAGAAGCCGGTGGGCACGGTCTACATCGCCATCGCGAGCGAGCGCGGCACCGAGTGCAAGCGCTTCAACTTTCTGGGCGACCGCGCCTGGATCCGTACGCTGTCCTGCGCCCACGCGCTCAACATGCTGCGCATGGCGCTGATCTCGGCCGGGGAAGCGTTGCCGTAGGGGCATCCCCGGGTCGCCGGATGAAGCTTGAAATGCGCGCCAAACAGAAAGGGGCCGTTGCAGCACTTCCGCTCTGCAACGGCCCCTTTGCGCGTACCCGTTTGCCTACTTGGTTTTAACGGTCAGCTTGACCGGCTTGGAAAAGCTGTCGGCGATCGGGAGGAGGTAGTTCTGGTCGATCAGGCCCACGCGCACGGAAATCTTGTTGACCTTGTCCGCGAATGTATGCTGGAAGCCGGCTTCGCCGTCAATCAGCAGGCCCCCGCCAATCACCTGATCGTCCTTGTCGAGAATCAGGTAGCAATCCGCCGCGGCGTTGGCCTTGATCGCGACGATGCTGGGCGTGCCCTGGGTTACGGGCTTGGCCGATACCTTGGTCACCGCCGGGGTCAGCCTGGTTGCCTTGATCGTGAAGGGCAACGGGGTCCCGTCAAAGAGCCCCTTGGGGGTGACGGGCGTTACGCTAGCGATCTCCTGCTTCAGCACCAGATTGCTCAGCGTCATGCCCTTCTTACCAATCGTCGCCAGGCCTGAAATGGTCATCCCCGCCACCACATCCACCTTGATCGGCAGACCGCCCATGTCAATGTCCTTCTCCGTGCTGTCCATCACCTTCACGGCCAGCGCGCCGGTCTTCGCGTCAAAGGTATAGTCGCCGAGTATGCCGCCGACGCCCATCTTCAGGACCACCTTGTCGGTGTAGAACCGCACCACCGAGGTCCCTTTGACGCCGACAAACGGAGACTTCACCTGCCACACCGTGTTGGCCAGCTTAACTTCCGCCGCCGCGCACGCCGGCGCGACCGCCAGCAACAGGGCAAGCACCAGCACCAGAACCTGAATTGCCTTTTTCATCGCCCATACCCCCATAATCTGAATTTACGGTTAGTATAACATGAAATTTCGCCATTTCATACCCCCTAAATGGGGGATTTTCTCATCGTGCATTCCATGTTATAATGAAGCCGTTGGCAAGGAGGCGCTTTTGTATGAAGCGTGCGGCTGTGTTCTTATGCGGGTTGCTCGTGTGTCTGGGGGCGTTGTGGGCGGCGCCTGTTGCGGCGGCGGATGAGGGAAGGGCGAAAGCAGCGGGAAGCAGGGCTTTTGACCAGGCCCTGACGGGAAACGTCCAAGCGGAGAACAGGCTGCTCAGCCTGAAATCTGCGGAATACGCCAAGTATGCCTACAAAGAATCGGAAGTCGTCAAGAAGCTTCGGCGCGAGCTCGGGTTTGAACTCATCGTCAACGGGTACCGGAACGCCGCGGGCGCGGATCGCGTGGCCTATACGATTTCACGCCGCACGATACAGCGCGACGACCGGACGTACAACCTCTACGCGGTCGTGATCAGGGGAACAAAGGGCGGCGAGGAATGGCTCAGCAATTGCCGCGTGGGCCGGGGCAACGATCATCAGGGCTTTGCCGCCGCCATGGAAAGGGTGAAGTCGGACTTGCTCGAGGCCGCGCGCACGCCGGTGGAAACCAACCGATTGTGGATTGCCGGCCACAGCCGGGGTGCGGCGGTCGCCAATCTGCTCGCGGCCAAGATGAGCGGCTCCGATGCCTTTGCCGCGGACGCCGTCTTCGCCTATGCCTTTGCCACGCCCAACGTGACATGCGCCCCCAGGGCATCGGTAAGCGTACACAACTATATCCTGCTCGAAGACATCGTGCCCGACATCCCCCCGGAGCGCTGGAACATGGGCCGGCACGGGACAAATCACTATGCCTCGGTCAAGGACGTGGCCGGCCTCGCCAAGGCCTATAAAAAGGAAACGCGGAAGAAATTCAAGCCGATTTCCCTCGAAAAAAAGCGGGAGACCGTGGCCTTGCTGAGCCAATTGTCCCGCGACCGGCTGGCCTGGGCCGTCGAGCGATACGAGGCGGAGGTGATCGTCAAGCCCGCCGACCCGTTCACACTGCTCAAGGGCATCCTGTCCATCTACAACCGCCCTTACGCCGCGGGCAAGGCCGGCTCGCCCAAGGGAGCGCTTGATCAAACCGGGAAGGAGGCCTTTGCCGCCCATGAAATGATATGCTATCTGACGTGGATGCGCAAGCGCGTGCAATGCCGATCCGCTGCGTCATGAATGAAAAATGAGGGAGTAGCGGCATGACGCAGCAAGCGCTGGGCAGGCGGGTGCTGCGGCTGCGCACGAAGCTCGGCATCTCGCAGATGGAGCTGGCGCTGCGCTGCGAAATGCCCGCCACCAGCCCGATTGGGTCGCTGGAACTGGGCGAGAGCAACCCGACCTTTGAGACGCTCAAGAAGCTGCCCAAGGGGTTGGGCATCGCGGTGGACGAGCTGCTAAACGAACAGGAGCCGCAGACGCTCTACGACGCCGGCATGAACAAACGGATCGCCTACGCCACGCAGCTGACGCCGGACGAGCGGCTCGATTTGGTGGATATGGCGCGCATCCTCCATCGGGCGAGGAGGCGCTCGTAATCTGCGAGGCGCAATCCTGCGCCGGCGCCTGATTCTGCCCTGTGGATGGCTGCTTTGTCGGTAAAAACCGGCCTATATAAGCCAAACCGCCCTGCGAACGAACGGCTCGCGGGGCGGTTTGGCCTTTCTGCTTGTCGGCTGGGTGGTGCTTGCCGGGCGATCCTCAGGTCTTTGCGGACGCAGGGTTCCGCCCGAAATCCACCGCGGCGATGACCGCCTTGAGCGCTTCGGCGGAAGCCCTGAGCTGGGAGAGTTCCTCGTCGGTCAGCGGCGGGGTGAGCTCGCGCTTGATGCCATGGGCGCCGATCACGAACGGCAGGCTCAGGCATACGTCCGAGATGCCGTAGCGGTTGTTGATCATGGCCGAGACGGTCAGCACCGAATTGGCGTCCTGCGCGATGCACTCCACGATCCGTCGGATCGCGAGCGCGATGGCATAGTAGGTCGCGCCCTTGGACTGGATTACCTTCGCGCCCGCGGTGCGCACGTCTTCCACAATGGACCTAAGCGCCGCCCTGCCGCAGCGCGTCGCCTCGAGACAGGCGTGCTCGCAATACTGGTCCATGGTCATGCCCGCGATGTTGGTCAGCGACCAGGGCACCATCGAGGTGTCGCCGTGCTCGCCGAACACATAGCCGTGCACGTTGTTGGGGTTGACGTCCACATGGCTCGCCAACGCGGAGCGCAGGCGCGCGGAATCCAGCATGGTACCGGAGCCGATGACCTGGTGTTCGTTCAGGCCGAAATGCCTGGATATGTGGTAGGTCAGGATATCCACGGGATTGGAGACCACGATGTACACGGCGAAGGGCGCGCGCCGGACGATCTCCGGCATGATGGAATTTATGATGTTGATGTTGCCCTGCGCCAGGTCGATCCGGGTCTGTCCGGGCTTGCGGGCCGCGCCGGCGGTGACGATCACGATGTCCGCGTCGACCGCGCGCGAATAGTCGCCGGCGTAGATGTCCACCGGCGCGCAGAACGGCGTGCCCTGGATGATGTCCATGGCCTCGCCCTGCGCCTTTTCATGGGCGATGTCGATCAGCACGATTTCGGTGGCGAGCGCCGCGGTGGTCAGCGTAAACGCGATGGTCGCGCCCACATTGCCCGCGCCGATGATGGCGATTTTTCTGCCTCTGTGCATATGCGAAACCTTCTTTCGGTCTTGTATATGGAAATCCATCATGATCCCATCGTTCGAAGTGAGGATCATTGACACGTGGGAAAGTATCTTTAACGCAAAAGGGCTTGGCCTAATCTTAAAATGCACATAAAGGCGCAAAAAATAACGGGCGCGGCGTTTTTCCGCCGCAATCCCGTCCGATATCTGGTGCCCCGTCAGTGCGCCTTCGCGCTCAGCTCTCCTCCACGTCGCAAAAAAGCGTGCCGCCGCTTACATAGGTGTAGAGGTTCAGCGAACCGTCGCCGTCGTAGCGGAAGCGGAAGTCGACGCCCGCGCTCAGATCGACCTCGATCGCGTCGTCGGCGTCGCGCACGTAGCGCTGGTTGTAGCCCTCGCAGATCTCCTTTTCAAGGATCGAGACCGACTTGAGCGGCTCCACCGCCAGGTACAGCGCGCTGGCCACCTGCTGAGCGCCTCCGCCCAGCCGCTGCTTGCCCCGGGCGTCGACGGCCACCTGGTAGCCGTAGCGCTCGGTGCGCGGACCGACCACCGCGTTGAACGAGAATTCGTCGCCGGGTTTGAGCGCGGTGTCGTAGATGCTCTCGGCCGCCAGCATCACGTTGTTCATCAGCGCGTCGTTTCCGCTCAGCGCGATCGAGGAGAAGCCGGGGCTCGATACCGACGCGGGCGCGGCGTCGTCGGTCGCGCTCAGCATGCAGTGCAGCTCGCCCTCGCCCACCCACAGCTCAATCGTAAAGGCGCTGCCCGTGTTGTTGTAGAAGCTGAAGTCGGTGCCCGCCTTGTGGTCGACCAGGATCGCGTCCTTCTTGGAGGACACGTAGTCGTCGGTAAATTTTGAATAGGTTTGAAGCTCGTCGTAGCTGATACCGTCGAGTTGCTTGAGCGCGAGGTACAGCGTGCTGGCCACCTGCGCGACGCCTCCGCCGGTTACCTTGACCCCGCGTCCATTGGGCGCGTTCTTGTAGCCGTAGGAACTGGTGCGCGGGCCGACCGTGTCGTTGAACGAGAAGAAGCCGCCGTCACCCGGCACGGTGGTGCCGTCGATCGCGTCGGCCGCCAATTGGACGTTGTGCTGCTTGTTTTCGGACGCGCCCTCAAGCGAGGTCGAAGCCGAGGCCAGCGCGGCGCTCGCCCGGACAGACGGGACCGCAGCGCACATCAGGCACACAGCCAGCATCGCGCTCCATATCCGCTTCATCATTGCGATCGCCTGCCTTTCTATCCCTTGGACGCAGAACGTGGGCGATGGTTCCATGATTGTCTGGATTTTAGGCGATAGGGTGCCCCCCCCTATGACACGATCACCGCCACCGCCGCCGCCACACCGGCGTCGTGGGTGATTGTGATGAGCACGCGCGAACCGCCGAGCGCGCGCATCCGCTCGAGCGCCTTGCCCTTGAGGATGCACTGCGGGCAGCCCGGCGCGTCGGGCTCGATCTCGATGCTGTCGAGGAAGAAGCCGTCAAAGCCGGTGCCCAGCGCCTTGGCGACCGCCTCCTTGGCGGCGAAGTAGCCGGCCGCGGTGGCCGCGCCCCGATCCGCGATGCGCCCTCTCTCGCCCTCGCTGAACGCGCGATGCAGGAAGCGCTCGTTTTGAAGCGCCCGCTCGATCCGCCCGATCGCGCACAGATCGAGCCCCAGCCCCAGCACCCCGCCCATCGGCATCCCCCCAGTCGCATCCAGTATACCACATCCACCGGTTTTCGCAATTGGGGTTTTTTCACGGCGGTGCTTGTAAGGACCTTGACGATGCGTGTATACTGTACGCTGTGTGCGAAGGGAGATGGGCATCATGCAATCGACACAACAATTGGTCAGGGCGCTGGGTCAGAACGTCGCCAGGGTCATCGTGGGCAAGCAGGACGTGGTGGAGCTCATGCTCATCGCGCTGATCTGCCGCGGCCATGTGCTGATCGAGGACGTGCCGGGCGTGGGCAAGACCACGTTGGCGTCGGCGCTGGCGCGCTCGCTCGACTGCTCGTTCAGGCGCATCCAGTTCACGCCCGACATCACCCCATCCGACATCACCGGCTTCTCGATCGCCAACTTCAAGACCGGGGAGCTCGAATATCACGAGGGGCTGGTCATGAGCCAGATGGTGCTGGCCGACGAGATCAACCGCACCTCGCCCAAGACCCAGTCGTCGCTGCTCGAAGTTATGGAGGAGGGGCAGGTCACGGTCGATGGCGTGACCTACCGCATGCCCCAACCGTTCATCGTACTGGCGACGCAGAACCCGGTTGACTTCGTGGGCACCTACCCTCTGCCCGAGGCCCAGCTCGACCGGTTCTTTATGCGCATATCGATCGGGTACCCCACGCCCGAGGAGGAGACCGATATTCTCGAGCGCTTCACCGCCGGCGGCGCGCCGATGGACGATTTGAAGCCCATCTGCACGGCAAGCGACATCCGCAAGGTGCAGGAGCATCTGTCCGCCATCTACGCCTCGCGCGAGGTGCGCTCCTATGTGGCGCTGATCGCCGCCGCCTCGCGCAAGTACGCCGGCTTGCAGTTGGGCATATCGACGCGCGGCGCGATTGCGCTGATTAAGGCGGCGCAGGCGCGCGCCATGCTGGCAGGGCGGGACTACGTGATTCCCGAGGATGTGCAGCACATGGTGGAGCCGGTGCTCGCGCACCGCGTGCTGCCCTCGCCCGAGGCGCGCATGCGCAACATCACCGCCGAGAAGGCGCTCGCCGCCGTAATCGGCTCGGTACAGGTGCCGGTGAGGGTCACGTGACCCGTCGCGCGGCGGTGTTCGCGCTGGTCAATGCGACCGCGCTCGTGGTGGCGCTGTCGACCGGCGCGCAAATCTACTACCTGATCGTGTTGGCAATGGCGTCCATGCTGGCTCTTTCGCTGATCTCGGTCTTGCTTGCGCTCGGGACCGTCAAGACCAGCATCCGCTGCCCGCGCCGCACGGCCGAGCGCGGCGGCACCGTGCCGGTGGTGGCGACGGTCAGGCATATGGGGCTCTTGCCGGTGCGCTCGATCGCGCTTAAGCTGTCGCTGCCCGACGACGCCGGTTCCTTGACCGCGCTCGAGATGGGCGCGCTGCCGTTCGAGACGCGCCGTTACGAGGTGAGCGTCGCCTGCCCGCACCGGGGGATGCATCTCATAGGCGTCACCCGCGCCTCGGTGACCGACGTGTTCAACCTGTTCACCTTTTCCAAGCGGATATCGGGCAGTCAGTTCCAGGTGGAGGTGCTGCCGCGCGTGACCGAACTTAAGCCGCTGGCATTGCGCTCGGGCGACCTGGGCGACAGAGGGCTGTCGCGCATGACCGAGGATGCCGCCTCGCCCGCCGACGTGCGGCAATGGCTGCCGGGCGACGCGCTCAAGAAGGTGCACTGGAAACTGTCGATGCGCAAGCGTGAGCTGATGGTGCGCACCTACGAGGAATCGGCCCGGCCCGATACGCTGGTGCTGATCGACCTGTATCCGCTAAGTTCGCTTAAGAGCCACGCGCTGACGGTGGAGGACGCCTCTTGCGAGGCGGCGGCCTCGCTCATCAAGGCGCAGCTTACGGCGGGCTATCCCGTGCGCATGCCGCTGATGAGCGCGCAGCCGACCGAGCTGGCAGCCGAGGACGCGTCCGGGTTCGGACGGTTTGTGCAGGCGCTGACCCGCGTGCGATTCGACAGCCCGTTTCCGTTCGAGCAGGTGATGCTGCTCGAGATGCGGCGCATGCAGCGCACGGGCGGCGCGGTGCTGGTGACGCCCCGGCTGAACGCGCGCATCGTGGGCCTGGCCATGCAGATGGCGCGCGGCGGGATGAAGGTTTTCGTGTGCTGGCTGAGCGACAGCCGGCGCGAGGAAGCGCTTTCGATGCTGACGCGCCTGAACGACATGGGTGTGCAGGCCATAAGAATCGATCCGTGGGGCGAGGGCCTGACCCCCGAGTTGATGACGCAAAGGGTTGAGTATGGGACGTAACCGTGAAAAATTGCTGGACTTGTTCGGTTGCGCGCTGATCGCATGGGCGCTCGGCGCGTCGCTTTCGCTGATGCTCGTGCGGGCGCTGGCGCTGCCCGTGCCGGCTGCGCCGGTGCTGCTGAGCGCGGCCGGAGCCGCGCTCTTGTGTGGGCTGGCGGCCTGGAACCGCAAGGGCGCGCTGGCGGCGGCCGGGATGGCGGCGGCGCTGGCGGTCTACGCGCTGCGCAGCGGCGGCGTGGGCGCGATGCGGTCGCTGCTCGAGGCGGCCTGTCAGGTGAACGCGGTCGGCATGGCCGCGCTGGGCGATCACGCGGCGCAGGTGGCCGCGCTGCTGGCTGTGGCGCTCGCGCTTTTGATGTTCTGGATGGCGCGCATAAGCGGCGGGGTCTACTTGGCGCTGCTTATGTCGCTTATCGTGATCTTCGGCAGTTGGCTGCTCGACAACCGGATCGAGCCGGTGCTGGCGATTATGGCGGTGGCGGCGCTGGGGGCGATGTTCGCGCGCGCCGACGACGACAAGGTGCCCTACCTGCGCGCGCTGCCGGTGGCGCTGGCGGTCGCGCTGCTGGCGGTTGCGCTGCTGCCCGGCGGGCGGCTTACCTGGCCGCCGCTCGATGAGGCGGCTCAAAAGGCGCGCGACCTGTTCAGCGACTACTTCCTGTTCACCGAGCCGCGCACCACCTACTCGATCAGCGCCGACGGCTTCCAGCCGATGGGCGAGGCGCTGGGCGGCCCGGTCGACCCGGTGCTTGACGAGGTGATGGTGGTCTCAACCGACCGGCCGCTTTTGCTGCGCGGTTCGGTCAAGCGCACCTACACCAGCTATTCCTGGACCGAGACCGCGATCAACAGCCGCTATGTGTTCATCGACCCCATGCGCAAGGCGCTGCGCGACCAGGTGTTCGACGCCGACCGCCAGCCCTCGTTCATCGAGTCGGGCGCATTCTCGCGCATCGGAGGCCGGGTGACCATGCTGCACGAGGGCATCAGCGCGCTGTTCGTGCCGCACGGCCTGTACGAACTGGACGCGCCGCTCGACATGCCCACCTACTTCAGCACCGGCGGCGAGGTGTTCATCACGCGGGGCGTCAAACCGGGCGACGGCTACGCGTTCAGCGCCGCCGTGCCGACAGAGAATCAGGCGCTGATGCGCGAGCTGATCGAGCGGCGCTCGGGGCGGCCGGACGCGCGCGACCAGGCCGCGCGGCAGGGCTATACGCAACTGCCGCAGGGCATCGAGCACGGCGTGTACGCGCTGGCGGAGCAGATCGTGCGCGGCGCGACCGGCCCCTACGACGCGGCGCTTAAGATCGAGCGGTACCTGACGGACAACTATACTTACACCACCGACATGCCCTATCCCAAGCAGGGGCGCGACTTCGTCAGCTACTTCCTGCTGGACGCGAAAAAGGGCTATTGCAGCTATTTCGCCAGCGCGATGGCGGTGCTCGGCCGCATCGCGGGCCTGCCCACCCGCTACGTTGAGGGCTACCTGGTACCCCCGCGCGACGGCGGCGAAACGATCGTCACCGGCAAGAACGCGCACGCCTGGGTCGAGGTATACTTCGACGGCGTGGGCTGGGTGACATTCAACCCCACGCCCGGCAGCGGCGACAGCTTTAGGCCGGGCGACTCGGGCGGCGCAGGAGGCGACGCGCGCGCGGACGACGCGGCGGGTCAGGACGGGGACGCACCGGAACCCACGCCCACACCCACCCCGCCGCCGCCAGAGGGCGACGAAGGGCGGCAGGAGGATCAGCCGGAGGATCAGCCGGAAGACCAGAGCGAGGATCAGCCGGAAGATCAGCCCGACGACCAGAGCGAGGATCAGCCGGAAGACGAACCCGAAGACCAACCGGAGGACCAGCCCGAGGACGACCGGCCCGACCTGAGCTTTTTGTGGTGGCTGCTGCTGCTGATCCCGATCGCGGGCGCCGCGGCATTCGCGGTCAGGCGGCTGCGCTCGACCGATCCGAGGCGCGGCCTGGGCAAGCGCGTCAAGGCCGAGGACCGGCTGATGGTCTGGTACCGCGCGCTGCTGCTGGCGCTCGAGCACCAGGGGCAAGCGCCCGCCGCGGGCGAGACGCCGGCACAGTTCGCCGAGCGCCTCAAGGCCGCCGGGCTGGTCGCAGACGCCTTTACCGAGGTGGCGGACTGCGTGATGTTCAGCCGGTACGCCGGCCGCAAGCCCGACGCCCGGGCGCTGGAGCACGCCGAGACCGCTTACGAGGCGCTGGTCAAGCAACTGGGGCCGCGCGAGAAGTTCCGCTGGGCGCTGCACCGGGTATTCAAGGGCCTCGGCGATCCGGGGCGGATTCCGTAGAGGGGGGCTGCGGCATGGCCTTTACGAATGATTACTTCCTGCGCCAGATCGAGCAGTTGACCAACCTGGTAGGCCAGCTGTTCCTGCATAAGCAGCCCAATCCCATCGAGATCGAGGACGAGCAGGGCCATGTCACGGAAGAGGGCTTCCTGTGGCTGCGCCTCAAGCGCCTGCTGGCCGAAGGGCAGATCAACGGGGCCGAAGATCTGCTGTGGGATGCGGTGGACGGCGATGGTGACGCCCGACTGCTGCCGGTCGCCGTATGGTTCTACAACGCGCTGTCGAAGATGGGCGAGGACGCGCTCACGGCGTCAGGGTTCACGTCCGACGAGGTGGCGCAAGGCTGGGCCGACATTTGCGCTCGGTATGAGCTGGATGAGTGGGGGGCCAGTCTGTAAAGCAAACCGCCGTGCAGCGGGAACCCACACGGCGGCGGGAGTCTGGACGCGGGGCCGTTTGTCTCGTTTGCCTTGCTTGCCGGGCTTTTTACGGAGCTTCACGCTATCATTGCCTCGAGCATTGCGCGTGTTCTTACAATTTCACCCATCCCTTATCCACCCAATGTTGGTTGTCGGCGGACAGCGGGCTTTCGTTTTTCGCAATGGCTTTATGCATCATCCGGCACAGAAGGAATTTCATTGCGACGATGATTCCCTTGCCCGCATTGTAGGGCTTCGAGTATCTCCTGGATAGCCGCTCCACCTTATCGACGATGGACTTTTTGCGCTTATCGGACAGTTCATTCCAGACGACACCCTCCATGAGCCCGACGCCAAACCTTTTGATGTCGGACACGCCCAGCCACGAAAGGCTGGTTGCCATATCCTTTTGCGCTGCGCCGTTCAACACGCCAATTGCGTTTGTCAGTATAACGGCCTTTTTCGTGAACATTCTATCGTCGGGCCTGTGTACCATCCAATGCACGCAGAAGTGGTCAAGCAGGGCCTTCATTTGCCCCGTTGCCCTAAGCGCATAGACGGGCGAGGTGAAAACAAGTAATTCGGCGTCCAACATCGCATTCCATATCGGCATGACATACTCGGCGTGGGGGCATTTGAGTTCGCTCTGAAAAAAACAGGTCTTGCAGCCGCGGCAAAAGTGCGGCTGATCCTTGGGGAGATAGAATTCTTGTATCTCGCTGTCCTGCCTCAATCCTTCCAAAAAGGCCTCTTTAATGTGATGGGTACAGCCCCTGACCTCGGTGCCGTTTATAACGACGATCTTCATATCCTTACCCCTCACAAGGCGCTTCGCGATTTCGCGTTGCGCGCACGATGCCAATCTCAGCCATGCCCGCATCCGTCAGGCGGCGTCGGGGCGATAAAGCCACTGCTTGAGCCGCGGAGATTGCGATTGGGCAATGTCCGTTCCCATTATATACCGTGGCCGCCGATTGCGCAATGAGCCCGCCCTGCCGGGATATCCCCGCCGCGCATGATTGTATTTGCCTTGATGATCTGCTACAATATCCCTGCAATTCACTGCGGGAGGATCATTTTATGAGCCGATTGGGTGATACCATACGCGCCGCGCGCCTGAGCAGCCACATGACCGAGAAGGCGCTCGGCAAGAAGTGCGGGTTTTCCGAAAGCGTGATCGTGGACATCGAGTCGGGGCGGCGCATCGCGTCCGACGAGCAGGCGCGGCGCATCCTCAAGGTGTTGGGCGTCCAAAACCCGGTCTCGACCGAGCTCGAGGTGGCCGCCGAGCCGCCGGTCGAGCTGCGCCCCCGACCGCGCCCCTACGTGCTGCCGCTGCCCAAGGAGGAGCCTGGCCAGGTGGAGGAGCGCCAACAGGAGCTGGCCGAATCGAACGACGCCTGGCGCGACGCGCTGTCGGGCGTGGTCAAGCGGGTGCCGATCACCGGCGAGGACTCCGTCGTCATCGACCATGAGCTCACGCCGATCGTGGGCGGCAAGATCGAGGGCGGGCCGCCCGACAAGGTGTTCTACTACCGCTGCCCCGACGACGCGCTGCGCGGATACCGCGTGCACGCGGGCGACCTGCTGCTGACCGTGCCGGCGGCGCAGGTGGAGGGCGAGGCGATCATGATTGTGCAGTATCAGGGCGCGCGCATCGCGCGCAAGGTGATGAAGCTCGACGGCGGCAAGCTGCTGCTGCAAAGCTATGACCGCGAGTTCGAGTCCAAGAAGATCGAAATCAAGGACGCCCGCGTGATCGGACGGTGCGTCAAGCTGATTCGCCGATTGTAGCGGCCCGCAGGCCGCTGCGAAATGCGCGCCTCGGGCAAGTGAGATACGCTGCGCGATATGAAATGTGCCGCGGCACATAGGAGGAAATCCCCTCCCATGTGCCGCGGCACATTGCCTGCCCGCAGGCCGCTATCCGTCTCCGCGCGTCAGGTTCTCGGCGTAGTCCTGCAGGCTTTCGAACGAGTTGATGCTGTCCGAGCGCGCGCTCATCTGGTCCTTGACGTAGTCGGGCAGCCTGTTGTAGTAGGCGCGCGCGCCCGCGTCCTCCCGGATCAGCGCGGCCAGGTCGTCGTACTTCTTGCTCATGATGCTCACCTCATGGGCAGTTTGCGCGCAAAGGGGCCCGGCTATGCGTCAATCGCCGGTCAGCCCGCACACCATCAGTATGAGCGCCATCACCATAACAACCACCGCGCCCACGCGCTGCATGAAGATGCCGTCGGCGGACAGGCTGACCTCGCCCTCAAACTGCCAGCGACTGCCAAGCAGCCCCAGTTCTTCGGGCCACAGCCAAAGCGCCAGCGCCACTGCGAAGATCAGCAGCGAGGGGATGACCAGCCACCAGTTGCCGCGCCTGTCGGGCGCGCCGCCGTGCGACGCCAGCCGATAGAGCGCGTCGGCCTTTACGCCCGCGCTGATCGGTTCCGAGTCGCCCACCACACCGGTCATGCTGATTGATGCATTGAACTGCGCCGGGAAACCGTCCTCGCCCACCAGATAGTCGCCCTGCACCTCGCCGCGCCATATCGAACCGTCGCTGTATCGGACCTCCACCGGCACGGCCGGATCGGCTTCGTACACGATGCCGTCCTCCACGTACCGCGCCCCGTCGTCCTCCTCGCGCAGCACGCCGATGACCTGCGCCTCGCCCGCCTGAGCGTACAGCGCGTAGCGAAACAGCGCGCCGTCCGCCGTGCGCTCGGTCAGCGCAATCTGGTTTTCATCGTCCGCCACGTATCGGCCTTCGGCCACCTGCCGGAAGAAGCGGCCGTTCGCCCACAGCCCCGGCTGCGCCGTGTACCACACGAACAGCACCGACAGCAGCGCGAACGCAGCCGCGGCGATCAGCGCGGTGCGCCCAATCGGGTCCTTCCATGTCGCCTTCACGGCATGCGCCCCTTTTACAGATACTTCCTGTTTCTTGGACGCGCAAAACAATACCCGGGTTCAAACAATATGGCGCGATTTCGACAGTTCGCGTTTCCCGTTGCATCGCACGCGCCTGGCCGATATAATAAAGAAAAGGAGTGAGGCATATGGCCGGCGCATGTCCGCTGATCTTGATTTGTGACGACGACCCGGTGGTCCACGAGTCGCTTTCCCTGTACTTGGACGCGGAGGGCTTCGAGCACCTGTCGGCCTACGACGGCCAGCAGGCGTTCGAGATGTTCAAGTCCGAGCAGCCCGATTTGATGATCCTGGATTTGATGATGCCGCGCATGCCGGGCGCCGACGTGTGCCGCGCGATCCGAAAGACCAGCAAGCTGCCCATCATCATGCTGACCGCCAAGGGCGAGGAGATCGACCGGATCCTGGGGCTGGAACTGGGCGCGGACGACTACATCGTCAAGCCGTTCTCCCCGCGCGAGGTACTGGCGCGCATCCGCGCGGTGCTCAGGCGGTTCGAGGCCCCGCAGGAAGGAGGCGACGCGGTGATCCGCTTCCCGGAGCTTACGATCAACCTGTCGAACTACCAGGTCAAGGCGCAGGGCCAGGTGATCCCCTGCACGCCCAAGGAGGTCGAGATCCTGCACATGCTGACATCCAGCGCCGGGCAGGTGTTTTCGCGCGAGCAGATTCTCAGCCGCGTGTGGGGCTACGACTACTTCGGCGACACGCGCACCGTGGACACCCACATCAAACGCATCCGCCAAAAGCTGCCCCAGTCGGGCGTTAAGTGGGCGCTCAAGACGGTGTACGGCGTGGGCTATAAATTCGAGGTGGACCCCGAGTGAAGCGGTCGGTGCTGTTCGCGCGCGTGTTCGGCGTGGCCATCCTGACGATTTTGATGACTGCGCTGTTCACCACGTTCGCATTTACCTACGTGGCGGGCAGCGTGTTCCAGAACATCAAGGAGACCGAGCTGCTGCCGCGCGCGCGCGCTCTCGGCGACCTGATTATGCTGTACGGCGACCGGTTGGACGATCCCGACGCGCTGAACCTGCTCGGCCACGCCGTGGGCGAGCGCGGCTCGGGGAACCTGCTGCTCGGAGCCTATGTGGTGGCGACCGACGCGCGGGGCAATGTGCTGCTGCACAGCCACGGCATGCCCGAGGAGTACCTGAATGCGATGGTGCGCTCGGCCGCCGACGTGCTGGCCGAGGGCGAGCTGCGCACCGCGCAAATCAAGGCGTTGCGCGGCACCGGCATGGTGTGCGTGGGTGTGCCGCTGACCGTCCGGGGCGAGCGGGTGGGCGCGGTGCTGCTGATGATGCCGCTGTACGAGGCCATGGTGGCCATGGGCAGTCTGAGCGGCGCGCTGGCGCTGTCGCTGTTCTTATCGCTGCCGTTGGTGACCATACTGGTGTCCTGGGTGGTCGGGCGGATCGTGCAGCCGCTCAAGCAGATGCGCGACGTGGCCGTGGGCATGGCGAGCGGCAACTTCGAGGCGCGCGCCGACGACAGCCAGCGCGGCGAAATCGGCCAGTTGGGCCGCTCGCTCAACCACCTGTCGCGCGAGCTTAAGCGCACGATCTCGGCGCTCACGCTCGAGCGTAACCGCTTGCAGCAGGCGCTCGACGGGCTGCGCGAGGGCATTGTGGCGGTCGATCTCGACGGTAGGGTCACCCACTCCAATCCGGCGGTGGTCAGGTTGTTCGCACAGCTTAGGCGCGGCGCCGAGGACGAGCGCACGCGGCTGATCCCCGACCTTCAGGTCTGGGCGGATTTTGATGGGGCGCTTGCGTCGGGCGAGGCTTCGGCGCGCATCCTGACGGTGGGCGACCGCCGCATCCAGCTGAGCATCGCGCCGCTGTTCGGCGAGGAGGCCGTCGCCGGCGCTGTCGGGCTGTTCACCGACGTGACCGAGTCCGAGCGGCTCGAGCGCACCCGGCGCGACTATGTGGCCAACGTTTCCCACGAGATGCGTACGCCGCTGACGGCCATGCGCGCGCTGCTCGAACCGCTGAGCGAGGGCATGGTGAGCGATCAAGCGGCGCGCAAGCGCTACTACGATATCATGCTGCGCGAGACCATGCGCCTGTCGCGGCTGATCGACGACCTGATGGAGCTGTCGCGGCTGCAGAGCGGCGCGCTGGCGATCGAGCCGCAAGCGGTCGAGCTGGTGGGGCTGCTCAAGGAGCTCGAAGGCAAGTACGCGCCGGTCGCGGAGGATCATTCATTGTCCTTCTCGCTTGCCGTAGGCGACTGCCCGAAGGTGCTTGCCAACCCCGACCGGCTGGAGCAGCTGCTGGTGATCCTGCTCGACAACGCCATGAAATACACGCCCGAGGGCGGTCGCGTGTCGGTCGAGGCGACGTGGAGCAAGCACGCCGTCACGCTGTGCGTGCGCGACACCGGCATCGGCATCGATCCGCGCGACCAGCCCTACGTGTTCGACCGGTTCTACAAGGCGGACAAGGCCCATTCCGGGTTGGGCTCGGGGCTGGGACTGTCGATCGCCAGCGAGTTGATCGCGCAGATGGGCGAGCGCATCTGGCTCGAGAGCGCGCCCGGCGAAGGCAGCGCGTTCTGCTTTACGCTCAGAAGGGCGTCGGAGCGGCCGTTCGCGCCCGCCTTAACGCAAACCTAAATTGACGTCGGTCCCCCTCGCGAGTATAATGGTCAAAGAAAGGCAATTAAACCGTCGCGAGGGGGTAACATAGATGAACGCACAGAAATTCACGCAGAAATCGCTCGAGGCGATTCAGCGGGCGCAGGCGCTGGCGGTGCAATACGGCAACATGCACATCGACCAGGCGCACCTGCTGTACGCGCTCGCGGATCAGCAAGGCGGACTGGTGCCGGAGTTGCTGAAGAAGCTGGGTGTGGAGCCGCGCCAGGCGATCCAGGTTTGCGAGCAGGCGGTTGCGCGCATGCCGAAGGTCACCGGCCCCGGCCGGGAGCCGGACAAGGTCTACGTCTCGCCCGATGTCGACCGCACGCTTTCCGAAGCCGAGGCGCTGGCCGGGCGCATGAAGGACGAATACGTGTCGGTGGAGCACCTGCTGCTTTCGCTGATCGACACGGCGAACGCGCAGCTCAAGGAGATTTTCAGCCGGCTGCACATCGAGAAGGACGCGCTGCTGAACGTGCTGCAGTCGGTGCGCGGCAGCGCCCGTGTGACGAGCGACGCGCCCGAGTCCACCTACGATGCGCTCAAGAAGTACGGCAGCGACCTGACCGAGCTCGCGCGCCGGCAGAAGCTCGATCCGGTGATTGGGCGCGACGACGAGATCCGCGGCGTGATCCGCATCCTCTCGCGCAAGACCAAGAACAACCCGGTGCTGATCGGCGAGCCGGGCGTGGGCAAGACCGCGATCGCCGAGGGGCTGGCGCTGCGCATCGTGCGCGGCGACGTACCGGGCAGCCTTAAGGACCGAAAGCTCATCTCGCTCGACATGGGCGCGCTGATCGCGGGCGCAAAGTTCCGCGGCGAGTTTGAAGAGCGGCTCAAGGCGGTGTTGGGCGAGGTCAAGGAATCCGAAGGCCGGATCATCCTGTTCATCGACGAGCTGCACACGATCGTGGGCGCGGGGAAGACCGAGGGCTCGATGGACGCGGGCAACCTGCTCAAGCCGATGCTCGCGCGCGGCGAGCTGCACTGCATCGGCGCGACCACGCTCGACGAGTACCGCAAGTACATCGAGAAGGATGCCGCGCTCGAGCGGCGCTTCCAGCCGGTCCTGGTCGGCGAGCCGACCGTCGAGGACACGATCTCCATCCTGCGCGGGCTCAAGGAGCGCTACGAGGTGTTCCACGGCGTCAAGATCCAGGATCAGGCGCTGATCGCCGCGGCTACGCTGTCGGCGCGCTACGTGTCCGACCGCTTCCTGCCCGACAAGGCGATCGACCTGGTGGACGAGGCCTGCGCGCTGATTCGCACCGAGATGGATTCGATGCCCACCGAGATGGACGAGCTCAAGCGGCGCATCATGCGCAGCGAGATCGAGGAGGCGGCGCTCTCGAAGGAGACCGACCCGGTGGGGCGCGCGCACCTTCAGGAAATCCAGAAGGAATTGGCCGATATGCGCGAGCAGTTCGCCGGCATGACGGCGCGCTGGACGCGCGAGAAGGACGCGATCTCCGTCGTGCAGAAGCTGCGCGAGGAGATCGAGAAGGTCAATGCCGAGATCGAGCTGGCCGAGCGCAGCTACGACCTGAACCGCGCCGCCGAGCTCAAGTACGGTCGGCTGCCCGAGCTGCAAAAGCGGATGGAGGCCGAGGAAAGGGCATCCGCCGCGGGCGTGGGCGAGCGCACGTTGCTGCGCGACAAGGTCAGCGAGGAGGAAATCGCGCGCATCGTGGCGCGCTGGACCGGCATCCCGGTCTCCCGGTTGGTCGAGGGCGAGCGCGAGAAGCTGCTGCGCCTGCCCCAGACGCTGCACAGGCGGCTGATCGGCCAGGACGAGGCGGTGACCTCGGTCAGCGAGGCCATCCTGCGCTCGCGCGCCGGCATCCAGGATCCGGGCCGCCCGATCGGATCGTTCCTGTTCCTGGGCCCGACCGGCGTGGGCAAGACCGAGCTCGCCAAGGCGCTGGCCGAGGCGCTGTTCGACGACGAGAAAAACATGATCCGCATCGATATGTCGGAGTACATGGAGAAGTTCTCGGTGTCGCGGCTGATCGGCGCGCCGCCGGGCTACGTGGGCTACGACGAGGGCGGCCAGCTGACCGAGGCGGTACGCCGCCGCCCCTACTCGGTGGTGCTGTTCGACGAGGTCGAGAAGGCGCACCCCGACGTGTTCAACCTGCTGCTGTCGGTGCTGGACGACGGGCGCGTCACCGACTCGCAGGGGCGCACGGTGGACTTCAAGAACACCATCCTGATTATGACCAGCAACCTGGGCTCGACCGCAATCCTGAACGGCATCGACGGGGAGGGCAACATCACGGAGGAGGCGCGCGAGGAGGTCGAGGGCATGCTGAAGCGCCACTTCCGGCCCGAGTTCCTGAACCGGCTGGACGAGGTGGTGTTCTACCGGCCGCTGACCCGCGCGGACGTCGTGCAGATCGTCGATCTGCTGATCGAGGGGCTTAACCGTCGCCTGGCGGATCGCCAGCTGACCGTAACGCTGACCGATGCGGCCAAGCGGTACGTGGTCGAGCGCGGCTACGATCCGGTGTACGGCGCGCGCCCGCTCAAGCGGTTTTTGCAGCGCAACATCGAGACGATGATCGCCCGCGAGCTGATCGCGCGCGGTGCGGCAGCGGGCAGCGAGCTTCGGGTCGATTCGGAGGGCGATGCCCTGAATTTAGCGATATTGCCACAGGAAAGCCTTGGAAATTAAGGCTGTTGGTCATGTTATAATCTTGGTCGTAATTGAGCCTTGCTTGACACGGGGCAGGATTTTCTGCTATCCTTTGGGCAAAGATCGTTTGAGGAACTTCAACGGGTTTCTTTAAGGGATAGAGAAAGGCTGGAACCGCTCAAATGCCAATGCAGCGCAAAACGCAACGCGAGGTTACACGCCGGAAGACGGCTATGCCGTATGTAACCAGTGAAATGACGGCCATTATGCAACATGTAGAGCGCGCGCTCGGTGACGAAGGCGTGGTGGAAAGCATACACTTCAGCCCGACCGCGCTGACGATGATCCGCCACGTCATGATGACCGGCGGCTCGATCATCACCGACACCACGCTGGCGCTGGCCGACGTGGATCGCACGCTCGCCGACAAGCTGGGTGTCAAGGTGGATTGCTTCATCGACGACCCGCATGTGGTCATGCTGGCCGAGCAAAAGCACACCACGCGCGCCGAGGTGGCGCTCGACTACGCGCTGAGCCTGCCGGGGCTCAAGCTGATCGCGGTGGGGTCCGCGCCGATGGCGCTCAACCAGCTGCTCAGGCGCGCCGCGGTCGAGCCGATGAACGAGGTGGTGGTGCTGGCCGCGCCCACCGGTTTTGCCAGCGTGGTGCAGCTCAAGGAGCGCATCTGGGACAGCGACCTGGCGTCGATCGTGGTGCGCGGCAAGAAGGGCGGAGCGAGCGTGGTCGTGGCCATCCTCAACGCGCTGATGACCGAATCGATCCGCGAACAGAACCTGTAACGCGGGAGGGACGACTGTGTATACCGAAGCCGACCGGGAGAAGGCGTCCGCGCGCGCCCGCCGCGAGGGGATCATCGCCGCCGCGCTGCTGGCAGCGGGGCTTGCCGCCGCGATTGTCGCGCTGACAGCGCGTGAGCGGCTGCCGGGCGCGCTGGCACTCGGCCTTTTCTCCATGCTGGCCTACGCGCAGTACGCGCTGCGCTGCGCGCCCTGGCGGCGCTACGCCCGGTTCCTGTCCGAGCTGCTCAGCGGGCGCTCGCGCGAGAACGAAGGCTTCTTTGACGGCATCGAGCCCGACGCTCGCCTGTCGGAGGAGGGTGTGCTGGTGCGCGGCGTCTCCGTGCGCGAAACCTCGAACGGCGGCGCGCTCATGTACTACTGGGACGCCGGCCGCCCCTTTCCGCCCCTCGCCCCCGGCGGGCGCGTGTCCCTGACCACCTACGGCCGCTACATCCGGGCGCTGTGCCCCGCGGAAAAATCCCACTGAAAATGGGGCTGCTGCACAATCAGAGTTCTGCGGCAGCCCCAAACTACTTCCTGAACGGCAAGCCCCCGGAATTCCACTTGAATACGACGTGCCGCGCGCCAAGGGGTGCGAGACGCTCAAGGCGTCGGGCCGTCCCGCGCGGGCGGCCTGCTTATTTTTGGCGGTTGGAAGCTGTCGCCGGCGTGAGGGCAGCCCGCGCAGCCGCCCCCGCAGCCGCCCCCGCAGCCCTTTGCGGTTTTGCGATCCTTGTATACCTTGCGCGCCGCAAGGCCGATGACGACGGCGACAATCGCGCCGACAACCCAAGTGCCCATTACGCCCTCGCTCCCTGCCGGAGTCTCGCGCCCGGCTTCGCGTAGTCCTTCTGTTTCCTAAAGAGCAGGTAGAGGAACAGGACGACCGCCGCAATCGCCACGGCCGTGCCGAATCCGAACGCCCCCTGCGTAAACATCATGCCGAGCTGGTAGATGCTCAGCGACACGAGGTAGGCAAGCCCGGTCTGGTATCCGATGGCGAACCAGAACCATTTCGTGTTGTTCATCTCCCGCCTGATCGCGCCCATCGCGGCGAAGCAGGGGGCGCACAGCAGGTTGAACGCCAGGAAGGAATAGGCGGACAACGCCGTGAAGCTGGCCGCGAGCGTGCCCCACACTTCCAGGCCATCCTCCGCAACCTCCGCGAAGCCGTACAGCGTGCCGAATGTGCCGACCACGTTTTCCTTGGCGATCAGACCGGTGACGGCCGCGGCCGCGTTTTTCCAGCCGCCCCAGCCGAGCGGCGCGAAGATCCAGGCGATGGCGCTGCCGACGGCGGCGAGAATGCTGTCGTTCATCCCGACCATGCCGAAGGAACCATCCGCCCAGCCGTAGCTGGAACCGAACCAGATGACCACCTGGGAGAGCAGGATGATCGTGCCGGCCTTCTTGATAAACGACCAGCCGCGCTCCCACATGCTGCGCAGCACGCTGCCGGCGGTCGGCCAGTGGTAGGCGGGCAGTTCCATGACGAAAGGCGCGACGTCGCCCTCGAACATCCTGGTCTTTTTCAGGATGATGCCCGAGCAGATCACGGCGGCGATGCCCACAAAGTAGGCGCTCGGCCCCACCCACCAGGCCTTGCCGAACAGCGCGCCCGCGATCATGGCGATGACCGGCAGCTTCGCGCCGCAGGGGATGAACGAGGTGGTCATGATCGTCATCTTGCGGTCGCGGTCGTTCTCAATCGTGCGCGAGGCCATGATCCCCGGCACGCTGCAGCCGCTGCCGATCAGCATCGGGATGAACGACTTGCCCGACAGCCCGAACTTGCGGAACACCCGGTCGAGGATGAACGCGATGCGCGCCATGTAGCCGCAGCCCTCGAGGAACGCGAGGAAGGTGAACAGGATCAGGATTTGAGGCACGAAGCCCAGCACCGCGCCCACGCCGGCCACGATGCCGTCGAGGACGAGCCCCTTCAGCCAGTCGGCGGTCTGCATCGCGTCCAGCGCGCGTGCCACGAGCACCGGCACGCCCGGCACCCACACGCCGTAGCCCGCCGGGTCGGGCTCCTCCGCCGTCAGCGCCGCCTCAAAATCCGCGGCCGCGACCGGGATCTGTTCAGCGACGTTGCCGTCCTCGTCTTCGATCTCGGCGGTGGCCTGGATGTTTGCCGCCGCGGCCTGGGCCGCGAAACCGCGGATAACGGCCTCGTCCGGCTCTTCCGTTTCCAGCGTTTGGCGCAGCGCGTCCGCGTCGACGCCCGCCTGTTCGGCGGCTTCGATGTAGGCGTCGCGCTTGGCGATTTCCAGATTGTAATCCTCCGACGCCCGCTCGTACTCGCCCGCGCCGATGGTCAGCAGGTGCCAGCCGTCGCCGAACACGCCGTCGTTGGCCCAGTCGGTGGCCACGCCGCCCACGGTCGTGACGGAGACATAGTAGACGAGCGTCATGACCAGCGCGAAGATCGGCAGCGCCATAGCGCGGTTGGTGACCACCCGGTCGATCCTGTCCGAGGCGCTCAGTTTGCCCCGGTTCCTTTTTCTGACGCAATCCCTGATGATCGAGTCGATGTACTGATAGCGTTCGGAGGTGATGATGCTCTCGCTGTCGTCGTCGAGTTCCGCCTCGCAGCCCCGGATGTCCTTTTCGATATGGGCGAGCATCGCCGGGCTCGGATTCAGCTTTTCGATGATCCTGGCATCCCGCTCGAACAGCTTGATCGCGTACCAGCGCTGCTGCTCCTCCGGCATGTCGTGCAGCAGGGCCTCCTCGATGTGGGCGATGGCGTGCTCCACGCTGCCCGAAAAGCTGTGCTGCGGCACGGTCTTGCCGCTTCGCGCCATCTGGGTCGCGGCGTCCGCCGCTTCCATCACGCCGGCGCCTTTCAGCGCGGAGATTTCGACCACCTTGCAGCCGAGCGCCTTTTCGAGGTTCACGGTGTCGATCTTATCGCCGCTCTTGCGCACCACGTCCATCATGTTCACGGCCACGACGACCGGGATGCCCAGTTCGGTGAGCTGCGTGGTCAGGAACAGATTCCGTTCGAGGTTGGTGCCGTCCACGATGTTGAGGATGGCGTCGGGGCGCTCGTCGATCAGATAGTTGCGCGAAACGACTTCCTCCAGCGTATAGGGCGACAGCGAATAGATGCCGGGCAGGTCGATGACGCTGACGTCCTTCCGCCCCTTGAGCCGGCCCTCCTTCTTCTCGACCGTGACCCCCGGCCAGTTGCCGACATACTGGTTGGAGCCGGTCAGCGCGTTGAAAAGCGTCGTCTTGCCGCTGTTCGGGTTGCCCGCCAGCGCGATCTTGATGGACATGTGCCTCTCCTCCTCGAACGATACAGTTAGTTCAAACTAATGCGTGGGCGAAAAATAAGGCGCGGATGCGGACGGCTCGGGCCGTCCCTACTCGACCTCGATCATCTCCGCGTCGGCCTTGCGCAGCGTGAGTTCATACCCCCGGACGGTGACCTCCATCGGATCGCCCAGCGGCGCGACCTTGCGCACATAAACCTCCACGCCCTTGGTGATCCCCATGTCCATGATCCGTCGCTTGATCGCCCCCGCGCCGCCGATCTTCACAACGCGCACGGTGTCGCCGCACTTCGCGGATCTCAAAGTCTGCACATCCATTCCCCCTTTTTTTATCAGACCATGATCTTGTTCGCCATCTCGCGGCTCAGGGCCACGCGGGATTCCTTGACGTTCACGATCACGTTGCCGCTGATTTGCGCCACCACCATCACGGGCGTACCGACCACAAAACCCATGTTCTCCAGATGCCGCCTCGTTTCGACGCTCCCGCCGACCTTCTTGACGCAGTTATGCTCGCCCGCCCTCGCCAATGTCAAAGGCATCATGCCACCTCCTCGCTTCTCTGGTAGACGGCGCCAACGGCAGCCGGAAAAGGATCGGTTAGGGTAAACTAACTTCTGTCCGCCAGTTTAGCACCGCAGGCCGCGCTTGTCAATGGGGGGACGGGCTCTTGGTTAGCCGTCGCTAATATTTTACATGCCGCGAACCCCGCTTTTTCGACGCCGACTCAACATGGTTCAAGCCAAAGAAGGTACTCAAGAGGGCACCCGGAAAGGGTATCAAGAACACTGTGCACGATTTTCGAATAGTGTATCCCGGACCCCATCCCCAATGGAGGTGAAAACGCTTGAATAACGCTCAATTTGAATTGCAATGCGAGCGATGCATCCCTCAAGAAACCTGCATTCATTGCGTCCAGCTTGCGACCGCATATGTCCCGTTTCAAAAGTTCTGCGGCGTATGGTCGCCGTGCAGATCATTGACGACGGGGACGGCTTTTCCGGAACTCTTCAGCCCTTATCATAAGAGGGAATACGTCAATCTGGAGCCCGAAGCGACATGCCCGGAAGGCGGGCGCCGCGAACGCAGGCCCTGCGGGCAGCAAGAAAGGAGGCTTTGCTATGGATAGGGACTCGATTCTCCGGGAGTTGATGGCGCTGGATTTCATGGCTGTCGATCTGGCGCTGTTCCTGGACACCCACCCGGACGACACCGACGCGCTGCGCCGGTACAACGAGATTCTGGAGCGCGCCGACGAATTTCGGGAGCAATACCAAAGACTATGCGGTCCGCTGTATTCGTTCCGCTCCCTTAACCCCGGAAGCTGGAAGTGGAACGAGGACCCGTGGCCATGGCAATATGGTTTCAATGTTGACTTGCCGGAGGAGTGCTGCTGAATGTGGATCTATGAAAAAAAACTGGAGTACCCTATCAAAATCAAGAATCCGGATCCCCGGATGGCCAAGGTCATCATCACCCAGTACGGTGGGCCGGATGGGGAATTGGCGGCGTCTCTCCGGTACCTGAGCCAGCGGTTTTCGATGGTAACGCCCGAAGCCCGCGCGGTGCTCAACGACATCGGCACCGAAGAGCTTGCGCACCTGGAGATGATCGGCAGTATGGTCAAGCAGCTGACGAAGAACGCCGGCATTGATGCAATCAAGGCGGCGGGAATGGACGCCTACTACGCCGACCACGACAAGGCGATTTACCCGGTCAGCGCCGCCGGGGTTCCGTTCACGGCCGCATATCTCCAGTCCAAAGGCGATCCGGTTGCGGACCTGACGGAGGATATGGCCGCGGAGCAGAAGGCGAGAGCCACCTATGAATGGCTGATTAACCTCGCCGATGATCCCGACGTCATCGAGCCGCTGAAGTTCCTCCGGGAGCGCGAGGTGGTACACTTCCAGCGATTCGGGGAAGCGCTGAGAATCGTGCAGGATTTCCTTGAGAGCAAGCGGGTTTTTCCTGGCGGCTTGGATTTATAACCCGTCCAGCACCGCGTCGGTCATCTGTCGGCAAGTGATGTGCGCGCCGCCGGCGGCGATGTCGCGGGTGCGATGGCCGGCGGCGAGCGCCGCTTCCACTGCGGCCTCGACCGCATCGGCTTCGGCGGCGAGGCCGAAGGACATGCGCAGCATCATCGCGGCCGACAGGATGGTTGCGATCGGGTTGGCGAGGCCCTGGCCGGCGATGTCGGGCGCGGAGCCGTGGATCGGCTCGTACAGGCCGCGCGTGCCGTCGCCGAGCGACGCCGAGGCCAACAGGCCGATCGAGCCGGTCAGTTGGGACGCCTCGTCCGACAGGATGTCGCCGAAGATGTTGCTGGTCACGATCACGTCGAATTGCGACGGGCGCGCGATCAGCTGCATCGCGGCGTTGTCGACCAGCATGTCGGTCAGCTGCACGTCGGGGTATTCGTCTGCCAGCTTATGCACGCTCTCGCGCCACAGCCGCGACGATTCGAGCACATTGGCCTTGTCCACCGAGCACAGCAGCCCCCGGCGCCTGCGGGCGGCCTCGAAGCCGATGCGCGCGATGCGCTCGATCTCGCCCGCGCCGTAAGCCTCGGTGTCGAACGCGGTCTCGCCGAACGGGCCGTGCTTGCGCCCGCTCTCGCCAAAGTACATGCCGCCGGTCAGCTCGCGCACGATCAGCAGGTCAAAGCCGGTTGCCGCCAGGTCCGCTCGCAGCGGGCAGGCGGCGCGCAGCATGGGCAAGAGCCTCGCCGGGCGCAGGTTGGCGTACAGCCCCATGGCCTTGCGCACGCCCAGCAGCGCCCGCTCCGGGCGCAGGTGGCCGGGCAGCACATCCCACTGGGGGCCGCCCACCGCGCCCAGCAGCACGCTGTCGCTGGCGAGGCAAGTATCAAGCGTTTTCTGCGGCAGCGGCTCGCCGGTCGCGTCGATCGCGCAGCCGCCGGCGAGTACCGGCTCCACCTCGAACGCGTGGCCGAAGCGCTCGCCCACGACCCTCAAGACGGTAAGCGCCGAGGCGACGATCTCCGGGCCGATGCCGTCGCCCGGGATGGCGGCGATGCGGTACTTCACAGCGATCCCTCCTTCATTGCGTTCATCAGGCCGCCGGCGTCGATGATCTTCGTGAGGAATGCCGGAAACGCCGGGAATACGGCCTGCTCGCCGGTGGTCAGGTTTTGAAGCACGCCGCGCTCAAGGTCGATCGACAGACGGTCGCCGGTTTCGATCGCGGCGTCGCATACCACGATCGGCAGCCCGATGTTGACGGCGTTGCGGTAGAAGATGCGCGCGAAGCTTTTGGCCACCACGCAGCTGACGTGCGCGTACTTGATCGCGAGCGGCGCGTGCTCGCGCGACGAGCCGCAGCCGAAATTCGTGCCGCCCACCAAAATGCCGTTCTCGGGCAGCTTGTTCAGGAAGTCGGGGTCGAGGTCCTCCATGCAATGCGCGGCGAGTTCCTTCGGGTCGGCGGTGTTCAGGTAGCGCGCCGGGATGATGACGTCGGTGTCGATGTTGTCGCCGTAGCGGATGGCCTGCGCCTCGATTTTCATATCGGTGCCCCCTTTACAATTCGTCCGGCGTTGCGATCCTGCCCGCGACCGCCGAGGCGGCGGCCACCCACGGCCCGGCCAGGTACACCTCGCTCGCAGGGTGTCCCATGCGGCCGACGAAGTTGCGGTTGGTGGTGGCGACGCAGCGCTCGCCCCGGGCCAGTATGCCCATGTGCCCGCCAAGGCACGGCCCGCAGGTGGGCGTGGACACCGCGCAGCCGGCGTCGAGGAAGATGTCAAGCAGCCCGAGCTTCATCGCGTCGCGATAGGTCTGCTGCGTGGCCGGGATGATGATCGCGCGCACGTGCCTCGCCACCTTGCGCCCCTTGAGCACCTCGGCGGCGGCGATCAGGTCGGACAAGCGCCCGTTGGTGCAGGAGCCCACGACCACCTGGTCGATCGGCACTTCGCCGTATTCGCCGCGCGCCTTGACGTTGCTCGGCAAATGCGGGAAGGCCACGAGCGGCGTGAGGTCTGCAAGGTCGACGGTCAGTTCGCGCGCGTAGACCGCGTCCGGGTCGGCCTCATAGGCGCGCGGGGCTTTTGCGCCGCGTTCCCCGAGATAATCGAGCGTCGCCTGATCGACCGGGAAGATGCCGTTCTTGCCGCCGGCCTCGATCGCCATGTTGCAGATGCACAGCCGGTCGTCGATCGTGAGGCCCGCCACGCCCGGCCCCGTGAACTCGAGCGACTGGTACAGCGCGCCGTCCACGCCGATCTCGCCGATGATGTGCAAGATGATGTCCTTGCCGCCCACATGCGGGGGCGGATCGCCGGTCAGCGTCACGCGGATGGCCTCGGGTACGCGCAGCCAGACCTTGCCGGTGGACATCGCAAAGGCCATGTCCGTCGAGCCGACGCCGGTCGAGAACGCGCCCAGCGCGCCGTAGGTGCAGGTATGGCTGTCGGCCCCGATCACGAGGTCGCCCGCGGTGACCAGCCCCTTTTCGGGCAGCAGCGCGTGCTCGACGCCCATCTCGCCCACGTCGTAGAAGTGCTCGATGCCGTGCTTGTTCGCGAATGCGCGCACCTGCTTGGCCTGCTCGGCCGCCTTGATGTCCTTGTTGGGGGTGAAGTGGTCGAGCACCAGCGCGATGCCCGTCGGGCTGAACACCCGCGTACAGCCGGCCTTCTCGAACTCGTTGATCGCGACCGGCGAAGTGATGTCGTTGCCGAGCACCAGGTCGACCGAGGCCGACACGACCTCGCCCGCGGTCACGCTCGCCTGCCCGGCGTGCGCGGCCAATATCTTCTGCGTCGTCGTCATGCCCACGGAATTCACCATCCTTCCTGTTTGTGCAGGATGTATTCGATGGAGTCGGAGAGCGCCTGCCAGCTGGCCGCGATGATGTCGTTGTCGACGCCCACCGTGGTCCAGACCGACTGGCCGTCGGTACTCTCGATCAGCACGCGCACGATCGCGGCGGTCGATTTCTCGCCCGACAGCACGCGCACCTTGTAGTCGGTCAGCCGTACGCGGTTGAGCTCGGGGTAGAACAGACCCAGCGCCTTGCGCAGTGCGCGGTCGAGCGCGTTGACCGGGCCGTTGCCCATGGCCGCGGTGACCTCCTTGCGGCCGTCCACCTCGACCGACAGCACCGCGACCGCGCTCTTCTCGGCGTCGGGCGGCGGGAACTCGCCGTTGGTGCGGTACATGCCGAGCCTGAAGTGGGGCGTGAACCGCCCGAGGCACTTGAGGATCAGCAGCTCGAAGCTGGCGTCGGCCGCCTCGAACTGGTAGCCCTGATGCTCGAGCTCCTTGAGCTTTTCCACGATCAGATGAGTTTCGGGCGAGTCCTTGGTCAATTCCGGCGCGATGTGGGAGAACTTCGCCAGCACGGTGTTGCGACCCGACACCTCGCTCATCAAAAAGCGCCGGCGGTTGCCCACGGCCTCGGGATCGACGTGCTCGAACGAGCGCGCGTCCTTGAGTACCCCGTCGATGTGCATACCGCCCTTGTGCGCGAAGGCGCTCTTGCCCACGTAGGGCTTCGAGCGCGGCGTCGCCATGTTGGAGATGTCGCTCAGGCGCATCGCGGTCTCGGTCAGCTTCGAAAGGTCGGGCACACAGGCGTAGTTTTGCTTCAGTTGAAGGTTGGGGATCAGCACGCTGAGGTCGGCGTTGCCGCAGCGCTCGCCGATGCCGTTGAACGTGCCCTGCACGTGGCACGCGCCCGCCTCGACCGCCAGCATCGTCGAGGCCACCGCGCAGCCGATGTCGTTGTGGCAGTGTATGCCGAGCTTGAGCTTCGGATGGCGCAGCGCCGCTTCGCGGGTGGCCGCCTGCACTGCGGACGGCGTCGCGCCGCCGTTGGTGTCGCACAGGCACAAAACGTCCGCGCCGGCATCCGCGGCGGCGGAGAGCACCTTGAGCGCGTAGTCCGCGTTGTTTCGGTGGCCGTCAAAGTAGTGCTCGGCGTCGAAGATCACTTCGAGCCCGCGGCGCTTGAAAAAGCCGACGGTCTCGCGCACCAGGTCGAGGTTTTCCTCGAGCGAGACGCCGAGGATGCCGCGCGCGTGCATGTCCCAGGCCTTTCCGAAGATCGCGACGACGTCGGTGCCGGCGGCCAGCAGCGACTGCACATTTTGATCGTCCTCGGCGCGTATCCCCTTGCGGTGGGTGCTGCCGAACGCGCACAGCCGCGCGTTTTTCAGCCGCATGCCCTCGACCCGGCGGAAGAATTCGATGTCCTTGGGGTTGGAGCCCGGATTGCCCGCCTCGATGTAGGCCACGCCGAACGCGTCGAGCGCCTGCACGATGTCCAGCTTGTCCTGCACGGAGAAGGAGATGCCCTCGCTCTGCGCGCCGTCGCGCAGCGTACTGTCGAAGATTTCGAGCTTCATGGCGCAAATCCCTTCTTTAGAAATCGACCGCCTATACCAATTTGTTCATCCCCGCGATGTAGGCCAAAATGCTGGCCTCGAGGATGTCGGTGGACAGGCCGCGCCCGACGACGGTGCGGTCCTCGCAGCGGATGCGCACCATGGCCTCGCCCTGCGCGTCCTTGCCCTCGGACACGGTGTGGATCGCGTAGTCGTCGAGCGAATGGGGCTCTTCGATCTTCATGATCTTGTCGACCGCGTTGAACGCCGCGTCGATCGGGCCGTCGCCCAGGCATACCTCTTCGATCAGCGCGCCTTCGTGCTTGAGCCGCACGACCGCCGAGGAGGAGGAATGATTGCCGC
The DNA here is from genome assembly GCF_051162045.1 of Anaerozeibacter quisquiliarum. Lineage (NCBI taxonomy): Bacteria > Bacillati > Bacillota > Clostridia > Eubacteriales > Anaerozeibacteraceae > Anaerozeibacter > Anaerozeibacter quisquiliarum. Next base: position 48,786 of record NZ_JBISDI010000002.1, on the reverse strand, counting down.
TGTATACGGTGAAGCGGTCGAGCGCGTACGCGCCCTGCGCGTGCAGCCCCTGGTGGCTGACCAGCGCCTTCAGGTCGCCGTCGCCCACGGTATTCTTCTTGTCGGCCAGCACCTTGAAGCGCGCGAACAGCTCGCTCAGCTCATCCGCGCTCAGCGTATAGCCGAGCTCCGACAGCCGCGCCTCGACCGCGTGACGGCCCGAGTGCTTGCCCAGCACCATCTTGTTTTGCACCAGGCCCACCGACTGCGGCGTCATGATCTCGTAGGTCTCGCGGTTGGCCAGCACGCCGTGCTGGTGGATGCCCGCCTCGTGGGCGAAGGCGTTGCCGCCCACGATCGCCTTGTTGATCGGCGCCTTTATGCCGAGGATGTTGTAGACCATGCGGCTCGTGTTGTAGATGCGCGTGGTGTCGAGGCCCACGCCCACCGGGTAGCGGCCCGGGCGGATGCGCATCGCCATCGCCACTTCCTCGAGCGCGGCGTTGCCGGCGCGCTCGCCGATGCCGTTGATCGTGCCCTCGACCTGCGTCGCGCCCGCCGCCACCGCCGCCAGAGAGTTGGCGACCGCCATCCCCAGGTCGTTGTGGCAGTGCACCGACAGCGTAACGGCGTCAATGCCGGGCACATGCTCTTTGAGGTACTCAATCAGCATGCCCATCTCGGCGGGCGTGGTGTAGCCCACGGTGTCGGGAATGTTGATCGTGCCCGCGCCCGCCTCGATCGCGGTTTTGACCGCGCGGGCCAGGAATTCCGGCTCGCTGCGCGTGGCGTCCTCGCAGGAGAACTCGACGTCCGCGCACTTGGTTCGGGCGTAGGCCACCGATTCGCCGATCAGCTCGATCACCTGCTCGGGCGTCTTGCGGAGTTTAAACTCCATGTGCACGGGCGAGGTGGCGAGGAAGATGTGGATGCGGGGGCGGGCCGCGTCCTTGAGCGCCTCCCATGCCGCGTCGATGTCCTGCCGGGTCGCGCGGGCGAGGCCCGCGACGGTCGTGTATTTGAGCGTATTCGCGATCTCGCGCACCGACTCAAAATCGCCGGGCGAGATCACCGGAAAGCCCGCCTCGATCACGTCCATGCCCATGCGCTCGAGCGCGCGGGCGATGTCCAGCTTTTCGCCGAGCGTCATGCTGCAGCCGGGGGCCTGCTCGCCGTCGCGCAGCGTGGTGTCGAAGAATTTCACATTGCCTTGCATGGAACTCACGCTCCTGTCTGTAAGATTGCGCCCCGGTCGGCCGATTGGGCCAGCGCGGCGTAGCGCTTGAGGTAGCCGGTCAGCGGGGGGCGCTCGGGCGGCGTCCGGCGCGCGCGGCGCCCGTTCAGTATATCATCGGATACCATCAGGTTCAACCGTCTTAAGGGGATGTCGATCTTAATCACGTCGCCTTCCTCCACCAGCGCGATCGCGCCGCCGCTCGCCGCCTCGGGCGACACGTGGCCGATCGCCGCGCCGCGCGTCGCGCCCGAGAAGCGCCCGTCGGTAATCAGCGCCACGCTCGAGGCCAGGCCCATGCCCGCGATGGCCGAGGTGGGGGAGAGCATCTCGCGCATGCCGGGTCCGCCGCGCGGGCCCTCGTAGCGGATCACCACCACGTCGCCGGGCCGGATGCGGCCCGCGTAGATCGCGCGGATGGCGTCCGGCTCGCCGTCGAACACGCGCGCCGGGCCGCTGTGGGTCAGCATCTCTTCGCTCACCGCGCTCTGCTTGACCACCGCGCCGCGCGGGGCCAGGTTGCCGTACAGGACCGCCAGTCCGCCGGTCGGCCGGTAGGGGCTGTCGATCGGACGGATGACCTCGGGGTTGCGGTTCACGACGCCCGCGAGGCTGTCCGCGAAGCTCGATCCCGACGCGTTCAGCGCGCTTGCGTCGATCAGGCCGGCATGAAGCAGCTGCGCCATCACCGCGTACACCCCGCCGGCGTGGTGCAAATCCTGCATGTGGTGCGCGCCCGCCGGGGCCAGGCGGCACAGATTGGGCGTCCTGGCGCTGGCCTCGTTGATTATCTTGAGGTCGAACGGCACCTCGGCCTCCGCGCAGACGGCGGCCAGGTGCAGCGCCGAGTTGGTCGAGCAGCCCAGCGCCATGTCCACGGCCAGCGCGTTGTGAACCGCCGTTTCGGTCAGGATGTCGCGGGCGCGGATGCCCGATTCCAGCAGCCGCATCACCTGCTCGCCGCTTTGCTTGGCGAAGCGGATGCGCTCGGCGTAGACGGCGGGGATCGTGCCGTTGCCGCGAAGCGAAAGCCCCAGCGCCTCGGTCAGGCAGTTCATCGAGTTGGCCGTGAACATGCCCGAGCAGGAGCCGCACCCGGGGCAGGCCGATTCCTCGACCGCGTGAAGCCGCGCCTCGTCGATGGTCCCGGCTTTGAGCGCGCCCACGGCCTCGAACACGCTGTTGAGGTCGAGCGGCCCGTCCGGGCCGGCAAGCGACAGCATCGGCCCGCCCGAGGCGAACAGACAGGGCAGGTTCAGCCGCGCCGCGGCCATCAGCATGCCGGGCACGACCTTGTCGCAGTTGGGAATGAACACCAGCGCGTCGAAGCAGTGCGCGCGCGCCATGCACTCGATCGAATCGGCGATCAGCTCGCGCGTACACAGCGAGTAGCGCATGCCCTCGTGGCCCATGGCGATGCCGTCGCACACGCCGATCACATTAAATTCCAGCGGCGTGCCGCCCGCCGCCAGCACGCCGTCCTTGACGGCGCGGGCGATCTGATTCAGGTGGGTATGGCCGGGCACCACCTCGTTGAACGAGTTGGCGATGCCGACGAGCGGGCGCCCGATTTGCGCGTCGGTCAGCCCGCAGGCCTTGAGCAGCGCGCGGTGCGGCGCGCGCTCAGGTCCTTTCTTGATTTGATCGGAACGCATGCTATTCCTCCCCGCCGGAATTCCAGCTCATCTTGGCGCGCAGCGACTTGCCGGTTTGTTCGACCTGGCTCTCGCGGGCCATGCGGCGCATCGCGTTAAAGTGCGGCCGGCCGGCCTGGTTTTCGAGGATCCAGCCGCGGGCGAACGTGCCGTCCTGAATCTCGGAAAGCACCTTTTTCATTTCTTTCCTGGTGTCGTCGGTGACGATGCGCGCACCGGTCACGTAGTCGCCGTACTCGGCGGTGTCGCTGATCGAGTGGCGCATGAACGTGAGGCCGCCCGCCACGACCAGGTCGATGATCAGCTTCATCTCGTGTACGCACTCGAAGTAGGCGCTCTCGGGCTGGTAGCCCGCCTCGACCAGCGTGTCGAAGCCCGCCTTCATCAGCGCCGTGACGCCGCCGCACAGCACCGCCTGCTCGCCGAACAGGTCGGTCTCGGTCTCCTCCTTGAACGTGGTCTCGAGGATGCCGGCGCGCGCGCCGCCGATGCCGTAGGCGTAGCACAGCGCCTTCTGCCGCGCCTCGCCGGTGGCGTCCTGATAGACCGCGATCAGGTCGGGCACGCCGCGCCCCTCGAGGTACTCACTGCGCACGGTGTGGCCGGGGCCCTTGGGCGCGACCATGATTACGTCGACATCTTTGGGCGGCACGATCTGGCCGTAGTGGATGTTGAAACCGTGGGCAAACGCCAGCGCGCTGCCGCTCTTCAAGTTGGGCTCGATGTCTTTTTTGTAGAGCGCGGCCTGTTTCTCGTCGTTGACCAGGATCATCGTGAGGTCGGCCTGCGCAACCGCCTCGGCGGTCGTCGTGGCCTTGAGCCCGGCTGAGCGCGCCTTTTCGAGCGAGGGCGAGCCCTCGTACAGCCCGACCACCACGTCGTATCCGCTGCCCGCCAGGTTCAGCGCGTGCGCGTGGCCCTGGCTCCCGTACCCGATCACCGCGATCCGCTTGCCCTTGAGCAGTTCCCTGTCGCAATCCGCCTCGTAATACAGCTTCGCCATGGTTCAACACTCCTTATCGTCATTGTGAAGGATATACCCGCTTCGGCCGATGGCCGTCATGCCGGTGCGGCATAGCTCGGTGACCTCGTAGGGCGTGAGCAGCTCGAAGAAGGCGTCGATCTTGGACTTTTCGCCGGTCAACTCGACGATCATCGAGTCCTGCGACAGGTCCACCACCTTGGCGCGGAACACCGACACCGCCTCCTGGATCCGGCTGCGCTGCTCGTGGGTGGCGCGGATCTTGATCAGCATCAGCTCGCGTACGACCGTGCGCTCCGGATCCATCACCTGCACCACCCTGACGTCGTGCAGCTTTTCGAGCTGCTTGACGATCTGCTGGCGCAAATAGTCGTCGCCGGTGGCCGCGATCGTGATGCGCGACAGCTGAGGGTCTTGCGTCACGGCGACCGATAGGCTGTCGATGTTGAAGCTGCGCCGCGCGAACAGCCCCGACACGCGCGTCAGCACGCCGGCCTCGTTGTTGACCAGCACCGACAGGATGAATTGCCTCGCGTCCATGCTCTGCCCCCCTTCTCAGTACAGAATGATGTCGTCGATCGTGCCGCCCGGCGGGATCATCGGCAGCACGCGCTCGTCGGGGTCGATCTTGACGTCGAGCAGCACTGGGCCGTCGGCGCCCAGCGCGCGCTCGAGCGCCGCGTCGAGCTCGCCCAGTTCGCCCACGCGCAGCCCTTCGGCCCCAAACGCCTCAGCCAGGCGCACGTAGTCGGTCTGCCGGTTGAGCGTGGTCTGGGAATACCGCTTGTCGAAGAACAGCGTCTGCCACTGGCGCACCATGCCGAGCGCGTTGTTGTCGAGCAGCACAACGGTCAGCGGCAGGCGGTTGGTGACCGCGGTGGCCAGCTCGTTCATGTTCATGTGGAAGCTGCCGTCGCTGGTGAACAGCACCGTGCGCCTGCGCCCGGAGCCGATGCACGCGCCGATCGCCGCGCCGAGGCCGAAGCCCATCGTGCCCAGGCCCCCCGAGGTGATGAAGCTGCGCGGGCGGTTGAACCTGTAGTACTGCGCGGTCCACATCTGATGCTGTCCGACGTCGGTGGCGACCAGGGCGTCTTTGGGCGCGCGCCTTTGGACGGCCTCGATCACGAGCTGCGGGTTCAGGCGGTCGGACCCCATGTCCAGCCGGCTGTCGGGGCTCTCCAGGATCTCGCGCACCCGCTTGAGCCAGCCGTTCTCACGGCGTTCCAAGCCGAGGGCCAGCAGCTGCCCGAGCAGCCGCTTCACGTCGCCGGTCAGCGAGGCGTAGGCCGGGATATTCTTGCCGATTTCGGCCGGGTCGATGTCGATGTGCAGCACGCGGCGCTGACCCTGCGCGAACGAGACCTGGTTGCCGATCGCGCGATCGGAGAAACGGGTGCCGACCGCGACGATCAGGTCGGCCTCGTACATGGCGCGCGACGCGGCGTAGCGGCCGTGCATGCCGGTCATGCCGAGGAACAGCGGGTAGTCCTGGGGCGCGCAGGTCAGCCCCATCATGCTCGAGCCGATCGGCGCGTGCAGCCGCCGCGACAGCTCGAGCAGTTCCTCCGACGCGCCCGCGCCGACCGCGCCGCCGCCCGCGTAGAGGAAGGGGCGCTCGGCCTCGCGGATCAGCGCCGCCGCGCGCTCGATGTCGGCATCGCAGGCGGGCGGGTGGCTGGGCGTCAGATCGGGCGCTTCGGGCGCGTACTCGGCCCTTGAGAGCTGCACGTCCTTGGGGATGTCGATCAGCACCGGGCCGGGGCGGCCGCTGCGCGCGATGCGGAACGCCTCGCGCACGGTCGCGGCCAGCTTGCGTACGTCCTTCACGATGTAGTTGTGCTTGGTGATGGGCATGGTCACGCCGGTGATGTCCACCTCCTGAAAGCCGTCGCGGCCGATCGCGGTCGAGGGCACGTTGCCGGTGATGGCGACGAGCGGCGTGGAGTCGAGGTGCGCGGTGGCGATGCCGGTCAGCAGATTGGTCGCGCCCGGGCCCGAGGTGGCGATCACGACGCCCACCTTGCCGGTCGCGCGGGCATAGCCGTCGGCCGCGTGGGTCGCGCCCTGCTCGTGGCAGGTGATGTAGTGGGTGATCCGGTCGGCGTTTTTGTACAGCTCGTCGTAGATGTTCAGCACAAAGCCGCCCGGATAGCCGAACACGGCGTCGACGCCCTGTTCCACCAGCGTCTCAATCAGGATCTGCGCGCCTGTCCGTTGCATTGAGAATCCCCCTTGCTGTATTGCTGTATATAAAAATCCCCCGCCGATGCGTTGCACTTCGGCAGGGGATCAAGCATTGATTCGCTTCTTGGGCCCTAGGGCCCCTATCCGCGCGTACAACAACCTGTATCCCCGGCCCTAATTAGAATCAGGCCGGAGATCATAATAACCAGGATGCCGACGACGGACAGTTGAAGCATGTTTGTCTCCTCAAGACGGATTTTGATGGACTATACCATGTGCGTCCGGCACTGTCAAGCGCGGTTTGTGAAATTCCAAGGGATTTAACAAATGGGCGGCTGCTGCGCCGCGATTTCTTTGAGCATCTGCCCGGCGTTGGTGTCGGGCTTGACATTGGCGTACGCGCGCGTAATCATGCCCGCTTCGTCGATCAGGTAGGTGGTGCGCACCGTGCCGATCGACAGCTTGCCGTACAGCTTTTTCTCCTTGCGCACGTCGTAGGCCAGGTGCACGGTCAGATCAGGGTCGGACAGCAAGATGAAGTGAAGCGCGTGCTTGTCGGCAAAACCCCTGTGCGAGCGGACGCTGTCGCGGCTGACGCCGATCACCGCCGCGCCCGCCTCCTCAAACGCCGGGTATTCGCGCGCGAACGCGCACGCCTGCCGGGTGCAGCCGGGCGTATTGTCCTTGGGGTAGAAGTACAGCACCACCTTCCTGCCGCGAAAGTCCTTGAGCCTGACGGGCACGCCGTCCTGGTTGAGGAGCTCGAAGTCGGGTGCGGGGGTGTTGACGGGCAGCATGGGACACCTCCTCAATATTTCATGGGATCGCCGTTGAGCGCGGCTTCGGCCAGCCGGTCGCCTTCGTAGCGCAGCTTGAGCGAAAAGAACGGCATATCCTTTTCCAGCAATTCAAAGAAGATCCGGTCGCCGGGCCACAGATTGAGCCCGGACACCGCGCCTTTGTCCACCCACTTGAGCTCGCCCTCGTCACAGACCCTCAATGCGCCCTCGAATCGGTCGGCGGTGAACAGGTGCATGTACTCGGTCGGCCATTTGTCCGACACGAATGTCACCAATCCCCGGTAGCGCATGCGCGTGAGCGTCAGTCCGGTTTCTTCCAGCGCCTCGCGCCTCGCGCATTCCTCCGGGCTTTCCCCGTCTTCGAACTTACCGCCGACGCCCACCCACTTGCCTTCGTTCAGGTCGTTTTGCTTCTTGATCCGGTGCAGCATCAGGTACTGCCCGTCCTTTTCCACATAGATCAGCGTGGTATTGATCATTTGCCTTCGCCCTTTCCGCGCATGCGCAGCGCGCCGCCAAACGCGGCGCCCACCGCCAGACCGGCCGCGATCGCGCCGGACAGCGTGAGCGTGCGCGCGCCGCCCTCGCCAAACGCCGGCCAGTCGCTCGACACCGCACTCAGCATCGTATGGTACAACAGCCCGCCGGGGATGAGCGGGATCAGCGCTGGCACCAGAAACTGGGTCGCGGGCGAGCGCCTAAGCCGCGCCATCCCCTGCGCGTACAGCGCCGAGGCCAACGACGCCAGCGCGGTCGACGCCGCTTCGCCCAGCCCCGCCGCCAGTGCCGCCAACAGCATCGCGTGGGCCATCAGCCCGCCCAGCGCCGCCGGCAGTACGTTGCGCCCGCGTACGTTGAACAGCAGCACAAACCCCAGCGAACCGAAAAACACCGCCGAGAGCGACAGCGCGGCGTTCACAGCAGTCCTCCCGCCAGCGCAAAGCCCAGCGCGATCGCCACCGCGGTCACCATCGCCTCGATCAGCCGAATCAGCCCGGTCAGCGTGTCGCCCGACAGCATATCGGTCAGCGCGTTGGTCAGCGTAAGGCCCGGGGTCAGCAGCATGATATTGCCGATCGCGACCTTGTCGAAGCTGACCTGCAGCCCCAGCCGCACCGCCAGCATGGCCAGTGCGCCGCCCGCAAACGCACCCAGAGAACCCGCCAGGATGCGGTTGAGGCGCATGCCCTCGGCCGCGCCCACCACAACGCGCAGCCCCGCGCCGATCACGGCCGACAGCAGCGCGTCCATAGCGCCCCCGCCGAAAAACAGCGAAAACGCGCCCGAAATCAGCGCGTAGATCAGGCATTGCTGAGCCGGGTCGTAGCCGGGTAGCTCGCGCATGCGCTCGAGCGCCGCGCACACCTCGCCGCGCTCCGGCCGGTTCAGACAGATTTCCCGCGAGAGCGCGTTGAGCCGGTCGAGCCTGCTTAGGTCGATCTTCTGATCATGGATGCGCCGGGTTTGGGTGAACAACGCGCCGCCCCCCATATCGAGGGTGGCCACGATGCTGCTGGTGACGCTGAACACGTCGGCGCGCTTGGCGCCGTAGGCGCGGCCGATCCGCCCGACTGTGTCTTCCACCCGGCGCACCTCCGCGCCGCAGATCAGCATCTGCTCGCCCAAATCGAGCGCCGTGGACAGCGCGTCCATTCCGCTCCCTCGCATTCGGCCGCGGCCGGATGCGAGGGAGGGATTACGGGGGAACCGGATTGCTGAAAACCCCGCGGGGTTTTCCGCGCGCAATCCGGCTGGCAGAAATGATTCCGAGTCGGGCGGGCAAGCTCGCCCTTTATCGCAGTCCACAGGCACCGGCGGAGCCGGCACCTGCGATTGAACATGGAGGGCCTCGGCCCTCCAAACCCCCCGGAGGGGCGCGCGCGCGGCCTTGTGCGCCATGTTACGCCTCCGGTTCAACCGGCGCCTCGGGGGCGGGCCGGTTCAGTATCTCCATAAACTCGTCGCCGAGCAGCGTCTCCTTCTCGAGCAGCACGCTCGATAGCTCGTAGAGCTTCTGCGAATTCTCCTTCAGGATGCGCGTGGCGTCCTCGTATGCCTGCTTGACCAGCAAGGCCACCTCGTGATCCACGCGCGCGGCGGTGTCGGACGAGCAGCTCATCTGCCCTTCGGTGTTCAGGTACTGGCCGGCCCCGGTCTCGAGCGCCATCATGCCGAACTCGTCCGACATGCCAAAGCGCGTAATCATGGCGCGCGCCAGCTTCGTCATCTGCTCGATGTCGTTGGCCGCGCCGGTGGTGCTGGTGCCGAACGCGAACTCCTCGGCGGCGCGCCCGGCCGCGTACACGCGTAGGCGGGCCAGCAGGTCCTCGCGCGAGTTGATTACATGCTCGTCCTCGTCCACCTGCATCGTGTAGCCGAGCGCGCCCGAGGTGCGCGGGATGATCGTGATCTTGGTGACCGGCGCGGCGTGCTTCTGCCGGGCCGCGACCAGCGCGTGGCCGATCTCGTGGGCGGCGATCATGCGCCGCTCCTTCTCGGGCACGACCAGGCTCTTGCGCTCGCTGCCCGCGATGACCGTATCGACCGCGGCTTCGAGGTCGTTTTGCTCCACGGCCTTGTGCTTGACGCGCACCGCGCGCAGCGCCGCCTCGTTCATGATGTTCGCCAGGTCCGCGCCGCTCGCGCCCACAGTGGCCTTGGCGACTGTGAACAGGTCTACGTCGGCGGCCAGCGTGATCGGGCGCGCGTGCACGCGCAGCACCGCTTCGCGCCCTTTAAGGTCGGGCAGGTCCACGGTGATGCGCCGGTCGAACCGGCCGGGGCGCAGCAGCGCCTTGTCGAGGATTTCCGGGCGATTGGTCGCGCCCAGCACCACGATGCCCTTGTTCGGGTCGAAGCCGTCCATCTCGGCCAGCAGCTGGTTGAGCGCCTGCTCGCGCTCGTCGTTCGCCGAAATGCCGATGGTGTCGCGCTTCTTGCCGATGGCGTCGATCTCGTCGATGAACACGATGCAGGGCGCCTTGTCGCCGGCCTGCTTGAACAAGTCGCGCACCCGCGCCGCGCCCTGGCCCACGAACATCTCCACAAACGCCGAGCCCGACACGAAGAAAAACGGCACGCGTGCCTCGCCCGCGACCGCCTGGGCGATCAGCGTCTTGCCGGTACCGGGCGGGCCCACGAGCAGCGCGCCCTTGGGCAACTTCGCGCCGATGGACTTGTACTTCTCCGGCTGATGCAAAAAGTCGACCAGCTCGCTCAGCGCCTCCTTGGCCTCGTCCTGGCCGGCCACGTCGGAAAACATCTTGCGCGACTCGTTGAGCTCGTAGAGCTTCGCGCCCGATTTGCCGAGCCCCATCGCGCCGATCCCGCCGCCGGTGCCGCGCAACATGCGCACGAGCATGAAGATCAGAAGCCCCGACATGGCCAACTGCATCAGTACGCCCAGCAGACCTAGCAGCGAGAACGAACGGGGATCCTCGCCGCCGAACCTGACGCCGCCGTGCAGCAGCCGCTCGACCAGGTTGGGGTCGTTCACCGCGTTGGTCTGGTATCGGGTCGGCATCCATTGCCCCATAGCCTTGCCGGTAAATTTGATGATCGACGCGCCGATCTCGGCGGTTTCCACCTGACCCTTGGCCACCATGTCGGCAAAGTCAGAATATTCCACCGTCTTGACCTCGGGGGACATCATGCTCGACATGGCGTAGTAGTTGAGCGCCATCATCACGGCGATGGCGATCGCTATGTATATCCAGCGGTTGGTGGGCGGCTTGAACGGTTTGTTGTTGTTGTTCATTCGCATGCTCCTTCGCTTCTATAGGCGCTATTGTAGAAGATCGCGCGCGGGCTGTCAATCGATCTCGGGGGAAACTAACACGCGCGCCAAAAATTGTCGATTGGCGGTCACAATTGCTTTTTAACATATTTGCACCTTGCTTGAATCACACAAAAATGTTAAGATTAAGTGCAATGCTAACGGGAGGTGCTTTTTATGAACGAGGGGGCGAAGAAGCCCGACGATCTTAAGAAGGCGGGGCTCCAGCCGGAACAGGAACTCGACTTTGACGAGGTCATGGCCAAGTACGACCGGGAATCGGCCACGCGGCTGTTTGTAGGCTCGCGCAAGCTGCTGGTCAGCGCGCTGTGCGTGCTGTTCTCGCTCGTGCAGCTGTACGCGGCATTCACCGCCAAGATTCCCGCGACGCAGCTCAGGCCGCTGCACCTGGGGTTCGTGCTGATGCTGGCTTTCATCTATTACCCCGCCGCCAAGGGCATGCGCAAGAGCACGGGCCGCATTCCGTGGTACGACATAGCCCTTGCGCTCGCGGCGTTCGGCTGCTGCCTGTACATCGCCGCCCAGCATGTGGAACTGGCGATGCGCATCAGCAAGAAGTTCGATCCGGCGATCGATCCGGCGGGCTACCGCCTGTTCCTGTTCGACATGGCGGTCGGCGGCCTGTTGATCCTGTTGCTGGCCGAAGCCTGCCGGCGGGTGGTCGGCTACCCGATCCTGATTATCGCGACGCTGTTCATGGTCTACACCTTCGCGGGGCGCTCGATGCCGGGCTTTTTGGCGCACCGGGGCTTCGGGCTGACCCGCGTTATCAGCTACCTCGTGTACACCACCGAGGGCATCATGGGCACGCCGCTGGGCGCGTCGGCCACGTTCATCTTCCTGTTCGTATTGTTTGGGGCCTTCCTCGAAACCACCAACGTGGGCGAATTCTTCATCGAGATGGCCAACTCGATCGCGGGCGGGCGGCGCGGCGGTCCCGCCAAGGTGGCCGTTTTGTCAAGCGCGCTGTTTGGCACGGTGTCGGGCTCGTCGGTGGCCAACACCGTGGGCACCGGCTCGTTCACGATTCCGATGATGAAGAAGCTGGGCTATCGGCCCGAGTTTGCGGGCGCGGTGGAGGCGGCGGCCTCGACCGGCGGGCAGATCATGCCGCCGGTCATGGGCGCGGCGGCGTTTTTGATGGCCGAGTCGGTGGGCATCAGCTACACCGAGGTGGCCAAGGCCGCGATCATCCCGGCGCTTTTGTACTTTGCGGGCATCTGGATCATCGTCGACCTCGAGGCGCGCAAGTACGGGCTCAAGGGCCTGCCCAAGGACCAGATGCCGGTGTTCTCGAAGATCTTCCGCGACCGGGGCTATCTCGTGATCCCGCTCGTCGTAATCATCTACTTCATGACCGCGGGCTTCACGCCGGTCTACTCGGCGCTGGTGGGTACCGCGGCGGCGGCGTTCTGCGGCATGCTCAGGCGCATTCAGGTCTTCGCGCAGGCCAAGAAGCAGGCGGCCGCGGACGCCAATGCCGACCTGTCGCTGGCGGGCGCCTTTAAGCAGACCGGGATCGACATCCTGAATTCGCTTGCCGGCGGCGGGCGCGGCGTAATCGGCGTGGCGATCGCCTGCGGTATGGCGGGCATCATCGTGGGAACGATCACGCTGACCGGCCTCGGGCTCAAGATGGGCAACGGCCTGATCGACATCGCCGGCGGCAGTCAGATTCTGACGCTGATGCTGACCATGGTGGCCTCGATCATACTGGGCATGGGCGTGCCCACCACGGCCAACTACCTGATTACCTCCACGATCATGGCCCCGGCGGTCATGAAGGTGATGGGCTGCCACATGCTGACGGCCCACATGTTCGCGTTCTACTTCGGCATCGTGGCCGACATCACGCCGCCGGTCGCGCTGGCGGCCATGGCGGGCAGCGCAATCGCCAAATCGAAGCCCATGCGCACCGGCTTCAACGCCACCAAGCTCGCCATCGCGGCCTTCCTCGTGCCCTACATGTTCGTCTACAACGAGAAGATGCTGATGATCGGGGCCGAGTGGTGGAACATCCTGCAGATGGCCGTGACCGCGCTGATCGGCATGATGGGGGTGGGCGTGGCGCTCGAGGGCTACTTCACCCGCCGGGCCAACTGGGTTCAGCGGCTGATGTTCCTGGCGGCGGGTCTGATGCTGATCGATCCGGGCCTGGTCACCGACTTGATCGGCATCGGGCTGTTTGCGGTGGCGGCGCTGTGGCAGTGGCTGGAGAACAAGCGCCTGGGCGGCCGGCTCGAGCCCTCGTTCAACTACTACGACGGCATGTCCGCCGGCAAGAAGCTGACTGCCTTCCTCGCCGATCCCTTTGTGATGATCGGCAGGCTCATCAAGGGCGAGCGCGGCGCCGCGGCATAATACCTTACATTGCCGCATCCCTGATCCCGGTTGGTATGGAACCGATCGAAGACACACGGCGCCCCGGTTGGCCGGGGCGCCGTGTGCCTTGTTTTTGAACTAAACATGTCGAGCGGACTCCCGATATATAAAATAAGTGCTCAGTTACGCGAAGACCTGAGTCGGATGCCGTGGCATCCGATGGGGTAAAAGACAAAGCAGAGGAGTTGCGCGCAGTGCTGAAGAACATGAGGATACGGGCGAAGCTTTTATTGTTGGCGCTCATTCCCGTCTTGGGGGCCATCCTGGTGACCGCGCTCGCGGTGAACAGCATCCGGGACGTGTCGAGCGATATGCGCAAGGCGCTGTATGAGGAAGGGCTCGCCAGCATGGAGCTGATCCTGAACGCCGACCGCGACCTCTATCAGTCGATGTCCTACTATCAGGAGGTGGGGCGCTCGGGGATATCGCTGGAGCGCAAGCAGGAATTGTTCGCCTCGTTTGAGGCCGAAGCCGGTCAGGCGCTCGACCGCGCGGGCCAGGCGCTTGCGATCGTCGATCGGGACGCGGCGGTCTGGGGCGCGTCGAAGCATGCGAATTCCGGCCGTACGGTTCACGAAAACCTGGCCGACTTTTGCGCGCGCTGCGGGCAATGGGTTCAGGACGCCAAGGACATCCTGGACGTCGGTTGGAAGTCGATGAGCTTTCTCAATACCCCATTGTACGAGGAGTTCAACGACATCCGCATGCAGCTCAACGAGGCGGAGGAGAACATCCAAGGTGCGATCGAGCTTGAAATGGCGCGGATCGAAAACTACATCAGCCGGACCACCATCACGAGCATCGCCATCGACGTGGCCGCGATCGCCGTGACGGTCGTGCTGGCCGGGCTGGTCATCGCGGGCATCGCAAAGCCGCTGAATCTGACGGCGCGCATGGTCGACGAGTTGGCCGAGGGCAACCTGACCGCGCGGCTGGATGTCAAGTCGAAGGACGAGATCGGCATGATGGCGGGGTCGATCAACCGCTTCGCCGGCCATCTGGCCCAGACCATGGGCGGCATCAACGACGCGTCGGCGTACGTGGCGACGGCGGCGGGCCAGGTCTCGTCGATGAGCATGTCGCTGTCGCAGGGCTCGGCCGAGCAGGCCGGCGCGGTCGAGCAGTTCAACGCCTCGCTCGAGGACATCGCGGCCAAGACCGGCCAGAACGCGCAGTACGCGGCGCAGGCCAACACGCTGTCGGACACCACCAAGGATCGGGCCGAGCAGGGCAACGCCAAGATGAACGCCATGCTGACGGCGATGTCGCAGATCGACGAGGCGTCGGGCAACATCTCCAAGATCATCAAGGTGATCGACGACATCGCGTTCCAGACGAACATCCTGGCGCTGAACGCGGCGGTGGAGGCGGCGCGCGCCGGCGAGCACGGCAAGGGCTTCGCGGTGGTGGCGGAGGAGGTGCGCAACCTGGCGGCACGCTCGGCCGAAGCGGCCAAGGAGACCACGGCTATGATCGAGGCGTCGATCGTCAAGACCGCGGCGGGCTCTAAGGTGGCGCAGGACACGGCGACGGCGCTCAAGGAGATCATGCGGCTTGTGCAGGAGGCGGCGGGGCTGATGGACTCGATCGCCGTGTCGTCCAACGAGCAGGCGATGGGGATCGAGCAGCTGCGGATCGGCCTTGAGCAGATCACGCAAGTGGTGCAATCCAACTCGGCCTCGTCGCAGGAGAGCTCGGCCGCCAGCGAGAAGCTGCTGGGTCAGGCGCAACTGCTCAAGGAGCAGGTGGCTTATTTCCGGATGGACGCGTAGGTTTTCCCCGCGTGAACGACGAAGGGATTCTTAAGGGCAAGGCCCTTAAGAATCCCTTCAGCGCTCACGCGGGAAATGATTCGCTTTATACCGGCGTGACCTGGGCCTGCTGCCCGATCAGCGACGGGAATTTCGGGCCCTCTTTCTGCGCCTTGCGGTACTCGAAGAAATTGGCCGCCACCTGCGGGAACAGCGCGTAGCTGAGCACGTCCTCGGGCTGCTCCATCCACTGCTTGATCTCCTTGCGGTAGGCCGCGAGCTCCGGCTTCAGATTGTCCGCCGGGCGGCAGGTGATGACCTTGGCGTCGCCGATGACCTTCCTGCGCACGTCCTCGTTCACCTTCGCCGGCAGCCGGCCGTACTCGCCGCGCATCAGCGCCTGCGACTCCTTCGGGTTCATCTTGTAGCGCTCGCCGGCCAGCACGTTCATCACCGCCTGCGTGCCCACAATCTGGCTGGTCGGCGTGACCAGCGGCGGATAGCCGAAATCCTCGCGCACGCGCGGTACCTCCGCCAGCACCTCGTACAGTTGATCCGACTTGCCCGCCTGCTTGAGCTGGCTGATCAGGTTCGACAGCATGCCGCCCGGCACCTGGTAGAGCAGCGTGTTGATGTCCACCTGCAGCACCTTCGGGTCGAGGATGCCTTCCTTCTGCATCCGCTCGCTGACGCCGCGAAAGTGCACCGCGATGTCGGAGAGCAGCTTGAGATCCAATCCGGTGTCGCGCTCGGTGCCGCGCAAAGTGGCCACCAGCGGCTCGGTTGCGGGTTGCGCCGTGCCGTTGCCCATCGGCGACAGGGCCGTGTCCACGATGTCCGCGCCCGCCTCGATCGCCTTCAGGTACACCATGTCGCCGGTGCCCGAGGTGTTATGCGTGTGCATGTGGATCGGCACCTTGACCGCCTGCTTGAGCTTCTTCACCAGGCTGTAAGCCTCGTAGGGCAGCAGCAGGTTGGCCATGTCCTTGACGCAGATCTGATCCGCGCCCATCTTTTCGAACTCAATCGCCAGTTCCACAAAGTAGTCCTCGGTATGCACCGGGCTGACCGTGTAGCTCATCGCCGGCTCGCAGATGCCCTTGTACTTGCGCGTGGCCTTGATCGCGGCTTCGAGGTTGCGCGTGTCGTTGAGCGCGTCGAAGATGCGGATGATCTCGATGCCGTTCTTGATCGACAGTTTGACGAACTCATCCACCACGTCGTCGGCGTAATGCTTGTAGCCCAGGATGTTCTGCCCACGGAACAGCATTTGCAGCTTCGTCTTCGGCAGCGCCTCTTTCAGCTTGCGCAGCCTCACCCACGGATCCTCGTTCAAAAACCGCAGGCAGCTGTCAAACGTCGCACCGCCCCAGCACTCCAGCGAATAGTAACCGACCTTGTCCAATTTCTCGCACGCCGGCAGCATGTCCTCGGTGCGCATGCGCGTGGCCGCCTGCGACTGGTGCGCGTCGCGCAGGATGGTGTCGGTAATCAATACCTTCTTGCCCATTGGGATTCCTCCTCTTCCCGCTTACTTGAGCAGCGACAGGAACACGCCCGCCGCCACGGCC
The DNA here is from genome assembly GCF_051162045.1 of Anaerozeibacter quisquiliarum. Classification (NCBI taxonomy): domain Bacteria; kingdom Bacillati; phylum Bacillota; class Clostridia; order Eubacteriales; family Anaerozeibacteraceae; genus Anaerozeibacter; species Anaerozeibacter quisquiliarum. The sequence goes on along the minus strand of NZ_JBISDI010000002.1, from coordinate 32,449 downwards.
GAGCCGATTACGCCGGCCACGTTCGGGCCCATCGCGTGCATCAGCAGGAAGTTGCCCGGGTTCTCCTGTTGGGCGACCACCTGCGAGACGCGCGCGGCCATCGGCACCGCCGATACGCCGGCCGAGCCGATCAGCGGGTTGATCTTGCCGCCCGACAGCTTGCACATGAGCTTGCCCAGCAGCACGCCGCCCGCGGTACCGCCGCCAAAGGCGATTACGCCCAGCACGATGATGTAGAGCGTCTGCGGGGCCAGGAAGGTGGCGCCGTTGGTGGTCGCGCCCACCGTCGTGCCCAAGAAGATGGTCACGATATTAATCAGCTCGTTCTGCGCGGTCTTCGACAGGCGCTCGGTCACGCCGCTCACGCGGAACAGATTGCCCAGCATCAGCATGCCGACCAAGGGAGCGGCCGGGGGCAGCATCAGCGACACCACCAGCGTCACCAGGATGGGGAAGATCACGAGCTCGGCCTTGGAGACCGGGCGCAGCTGATCCATGACGATCATGCGCTCCTCATGGGTGGTCAGCGCCTTCATGATCGGCGGCTGAATGACCGGCACCAACGCCATGTAGGAGTAGGCCGCGACCGCGATCGGGCCCAGCAGGTGCGGGGCCAGCTGGGTGGTCGTGAAGATGGCCGTGGGGCCGTCGGCGCCGCCGATGATGCCGATCGAGCCGGCCTCAGCGGGCTTGAAGCCCAGCAACAGCGCGCCGATAAAGGTGATGAAGATGCCCAGCTGCGCCGCCGCGCCCAGCAGCAGCGACTTGGGGTTGGCGATCAGCGGGGCGAAGTCGGTCATCGCGCCCACGCCCATAAAGATCAGCGGTGGGTAGATGCCCAGCTTCACGCCCTTGTACAGGTAGTACAGCAGGCCGCCCTCATCCATCATGCCGGCGATCGGCAGGTTGGCCAGCAGCATACCGAAGGCGATCGGCAGCAGCAGAAGCGGCTCAAAGCCCTTGACGACGGCCAAATAAATCAGCACGAAGCTGACCGCGATCATCACGTACTGACGCCAGTCGCCGTGCGCGAAGCCGGTGGAGTCCCAGATCTTGGCAAGGCCCTCGACGAAGTTCAGCTGGTACGTGTCGTCGGCAGGCGCGGTCTCGGTTTCGGCCGACGATGGAACCTGCTGCTGCGCGGCGGGCGCGTTCGCCGGGGCGGGGGCCTGATTGGATTCGGCCCACACGCCGAACGCGGTGAGCGCGCAGATCGTCAGCAGAGAGATCAGCGCGGCCAACCACAAACGGTTCTTGAGGGTTTTCATGGTGCTTCCTCCTTTAAAACATCGCATAGCCCGGCTGCCCGGATTATTTCAGCGCCACCAGCGCGTCGCCGGTGTTGACGGAGGAACCCTTGGAGGTCAGCACGGCGCCAACCACGCCGTCGCGGGGAGACATGATTTCGTTTTCCATTTTCATGGCCTCGAGGACCAGCACAACCTGGCCCTTCTTGACCGACGAGCCCTCCTGCACATTGACCGCCAGGATGGTGCCCGGCATGGGGGCCTTGATGGTCTCGGCACCGGCGGGCGCGGACTTGGCCGCGGGCTTGGCGGCGGGGGCCGGCGCGCTCTTCGCGGGGGCGGCGGGGGTTTCGGCGGCGCCTGTGAATCCGCCGACCTCTTCGACTTCGACTTCGTAGGCCTGGCCGTTGACGGTGATCTTGTAGCTATGCATGATGGTTACCCCTTTCAAATATGAATCCTTTTTAAGGTTGGCAGACCAATAGTTAGCGCTCTACGCGGCGGATGGCGCGCACGACAAACTGCTTGCCGACGTCGCCCGCCGCCAGCGCCAGGGCGGTCAGCCCCGCGACCAGGGCCAGTTCGCCGCCGGCATTTGCTTCCAACACCTTCGCCGACGCCGCCATCGGCAGCGAGGCGATGGCCGGTGCCGTCGCCAATGCGGGCTCAACCCGCACCGGCGAATCCGCGCCGGCGAATCGCTTGAGCAAGCGACCCATCAGGTTGATTGCCACGATCAGGATGACGAGGCCGATGAACACGACCAGCATGCCGATGACCATCATCAAGAGGCCGTAACCCAGTTTCTCCATTTCCCAGATCCCCCAATTCTCTCATGGATTCTATAAAAAAAGCTCCATTCCCTACCAAATTCAATCATTCGACAAAGGTTCCCTTTTTCCTGCCGGTTATGTATGGAAAATTTGTTACAACTTTTTTATGGCAAGCGTCGGTTGACAGCCTGTGATATGATATCTGAAAAGAAGCGACGGGCGGGGGGACAAATATGCCATGCCAATGGGTGGCTCAGGGCGCGAAGGCGATGGGCGTCCAACTGAGCGAGGCGCAAACCCAGCAGATCGCGCGCTATCACGCGCTGCTGACCGAGGCCAACGGGGTGATGAACCTGACGCGCGTGCCCGACGACGCGCGCGAGGCGGCCGAGCGTAATTACCTGGACTCGCTCGCGCCGCTTCAAGTGCCGGGGTTGATGGATGGCGTCCGCACGCTGATCGACGTGGGCGCGGGCGCGGGCTGTCCGGGCCTCCTGCTGTCGATCGCACTGCCGGAAACGCGCGTCACGCTGCTGGATGCGCTGCAAAAGCGGGTGAAATTCCTGAATGAAGTGATCGAGGCGCTCGGCCTCAACGCGCGCGCGCTGCACGGGCGCTGTGAGGACGCCGCGCGCGATATGGCGCTGCGCGCCGCGTTCGACTGCGTCACGGCGCGCGCGGTGGCCGATACGCCGGTGCTGCTCGAGCTGGCGCTGCCGTTCGCGCGCCGGGGCGGCATGCTCGTGGCCTACAAGGGCCCGGCGGTCGAAGAGGAGCTGACGCGCGCCGCGCGGGCGCTGTCCGAACTGCGCGGGCGCGTGCGCGCGGTCGTACAGGCTCCGATCCCCGGCCGCGACTGGGATCACCGGCTGCTGATCGTGGACAAGGTGGGAAAGACCCCCGACCGCTACCCGCGCAAGGCGGGGGAGCCGGGGAGGAATCCCTTATAGCAAGTATCCCCCGTCCACGCACAGCACCTGCGCGGTGATGAAGGAGGCGCGGGGGGAGGCGAGGAAGCAGACGGCCTCGGCCACCTCCTCGGGGCGGCCCAGGCGGCAGAGCGGGGTATTCTCGGCCAAGGCCGCGCGGTCATCGACGCTCAGGCGCGCGTTCATGTCGGTGTCGATCGCGCCCGGAGCCACGCAGTTGACGCGCACGCCGCTCGGGCCGACCTCGCGCGCCGTCGCCTTCGTAAGCCCGATCAGCCCGGCCTTGAACGCCGAATAGGCGGCCTCGCAGGACGCGCCCGCAACGCCCCACATCGACGACACGTTGACGATCGCGCCGCGCCGGCGCGAGATCATGCCGGGCAGCACCGCGCGCGTCAGGTAGAATGCGCCGTCCAGGTTGACCGCGCCCAGTGCGCGCCAGTCGCGATCGGAGACATCGGCGATCAGCCCGAACTGCGCAAGCCCCGCGTTGTTGACCAAGATGTCGAGCGGGCCGATGCCGCGCTCGACGCGCTTGACCGACTCGTCCACCTGCGCGCTGCCCGTCACGTCGCAGCGGACGGCCAGCGCGCCCGTCTCGTCGGCCAGCGCCTTCGCCGCCTCCTCCGCTTGCAAATAGAAAAAGGCAACGCGCGCGCCCTCGCGCGCCATCTGCCGGACGACGGCCGCGCCGATGCCGCGCGAGCCGCCGGTAATCAGTGCGTTCATGAAAACCTCCATACCTGGTGGCCTAACAACCACGGTAGTTGCGGAACTTTGCGGACCTTTTTCGGGCCGTCCGCGTCGCTCGTAGCTTTCCGCAGCGCTGCTGTGCCGCGGTGAAGGCCCCTTGCCGAACGAAGATCTCGGTTTCCTCCGCAATCCCCGCGGTCGCCGGACCGCCGGCGCTACAATACGTAGATTGTACCAGAGCCCGCGCCCGGATGCAACGCATTGACAAAGCCATGGCCGCGTGCTAGAATCATTATCGATAACGGTCCTGACGGAATTGGTAAGATGGACGATATTGTGTAGGGAGGGGTACCCTTTATGACGATGGCGGTGTTGATGGCCAACCGTGGTTTTTTCCCGAGCTCGGTGATCGCGGCGGCGCGCGCGGAGATGACGGAGGCGCTGAACAAGGCGGGGATCGATGCGCTGCTGATCGACGAGGACGCGGTGCGCTACGGCGCGGTGGAGACGACGAACGAGGGGCAAGTTTTCCATGACTTCCTCGAGGCGCATCGGGGCGGGTACGACGGGCTGATTATCTGCCTGCCCAACTTCGGCGACGAGAACGGTGTCAAGGCGGCGATCCGCGACGTCAACGTGCCGATCCTCTTGCAGGCCTACCCGGACGAGATCGGCCGGATGGACTTCGAGCATCGGCGCGACGCGTTCTGCGGCAAGCTCGGCCTCGGCAGCGTGCTCAAGCAAATGGGCGTAAAGTTCACAAGCTTCCCGCCGTTCGTCGTGCATCCGCTGAGCGACGCGTTCCACGGCCAATTGGTGAAGTTCTCCGCGATCTGCCGGATCGTGAAGAAGATGCGCTACCTGCGCCTGGGCGCGTTCGGCGCGCGCACCACGGCGTTCAAATCGGTGCGCTACGACGAGGTGGCGCTCGAGAAGCACGGCATCGACGTGGAGACGCTCGACCTGTCCCACGTGATGAGGCTGTTCGACCGCATCGGCGAGGATTCCCCCGAGGCCAGGCGCTGGCTCGAGTTGATTCTCGAGAGCGCCGACCTCGGCAAGATGCCCAAGGGCAAGGAGGTGCTGCTCTCGCGCATGGGCGCGACCTTCGAGAAGATCATCCGCGATATGAAACTCGACTGCGTGGCCGTGCGCTGCTGGGACGAGATGGAGCAGGCGCTCGGCATCGCGCCCTGCAGTCTGCTGGGCATCCTGAACCACCTGAATGTGCCGGCCGCCTGCGAGCTGGACGTGACCAACGCGGTGGCGATGATGGCGCTGAACCTGGCCTCGGGTACGCCGGCGGGCCTGCTCGACTGGAACAACAACTACGGCGAGGAAGCAGACAAATGCATCCTGTTCCACTGCGGTCCCTTGGCCGTTGATCTGATGACCGGCAAGGGCGAGATGCAGCAGCACCTGATGTTCAAAAAGACCTACGGCGACGGTAGCGGCTGGGGCCTGAACGTGGGCAGGATCGCGCCCGGCGAGGTGACGTTCGCCAGCATGCGCAACGAGGACGGCCAGGTGCGCTACTACGTGGGCCGGGGCGAGATCACCGACGATCCGGTGGAGGAGGCCTTCTTCGGCACGCCGGGCGTGCTGCGCGCGGAGCACCTGCAAGACAAGCTCCAGCGCATCTTCGAGGGCGGCTTCCGCCACCACGTGGCGATCACACGCGGCGATATGGTGGACGCGGTGGGCGAGGCCTTGGGCAAGTACCTGGGCTATGTGAAGGTGGATATCGACAAGTAAGCGAAGCGGATAGGCGGAGGGGTGTTCACGGGCTGCGTGAACACCCCTCTTGGTATAAGGACGGCGTATCGCGCGCGTCCGGATCACAGCCCTGAAAACCGATCGGACCGGGCGGCCGTCTCCGGCCTGATTGTCGGTACGGCGGTCGCTGGATTTTGTGCGGCCGATTCGATATAATAGATTCAATCAAACGCGCGGCGAAGTACAAGGGAAAAAGGGGATGGGTGAAGCGTGGCCTACAGGATCAAGGAAGTGGCGGAAATGATGGGGATCACGCCGCAGACGCTCAGGTTTTACGAGCAATACGGGATGTGCTCCTATAGCCGGGGCGGCGAGGGTGGATACCGAAGCTATTCGGGCGCCAATGTGGACGTGCTGATGAGCCTGCGGAATCTGCGCAATTGCGGCTATGGCGTCGCGCAGGCGGTGGAGCTGCTGAGGTGCCCGGATATTTTGCGGCAGAGCCGCTTGCTGCGGGAGCAGGCGCAAAAGCTCGCCCGCCAAATCGAGATGCAGCGGCGTATTGTAGAGAAGCTGCGTGAGCGCGCGCAATGGATGGAAGAGGCCCCGGCCCGTATCGGCATTATCGAGGAGCGTATGCGCCCTGCGGCTTTGATGCGCGTATTTGCCGCGGATAGAGAGGAGAGAATGCTGCCCAAGGAGCGTGCCGAAATGGCAAGATGGACCGATTGGATGCCGCTTTTGCAGTGGGGCCGGATACTGGACGCCGGGCGCGGATGCAAGACGACCCGCCAGGGCTTTGTCGTCGATCCGGAGACGGCGGCCTTTCTGGAGATTGGCGATACGCCGGGCCTTATCCGCCTGCCCGCCCAGCCTTGCCTGTATGCCGTGCTGAGTTGGCGTCCCCAGAAAAAGGAACTGGACGGGCAGGTGGCGGCGCTGCTGGAAAGGGCGCGGGCGCAGGGCAAGGCGCTTGGCGAAGAGGCGCTGGTGCGCACTTTTTGGAACGTGGGGCTTACGCATCAGCAAAGCTACGGTGAAGTCTGGATTCCTGTTGAAAGCCGGTCGAACTGATGCGGCAAGCATCGTGAATTTCCGGACAAAATTGTAGAAAAATTGACAATGCCCCTTGACTCGCATATACTCTGCGCCCTTATGGTAAGAAGGGGGGAGAGCCATCGCCCAATCACATTCAAAAGGAGTGTCTTGTCATGAAGCAATCACGTCGCGTAGTCATGTCACTGCTGGCCCTGCTGCTGACGCTGTGTCTCGCCTTGCCGGCGCTGGCGCAGGAAGCCGCGGGGACGGCACAGGGATTCGGCGGAGAGGTCAGCGTTACGCTGACCATCGAGGACGGGAAGATTGTCGCCGCGTCCGCGACCGGCGACGCGGAGACGGAAGGTATCGGATCAAGCGCCATCGAGAAAATGCCTGCGCTGATGGTCGCCGGAGGCGCCGTCGACGTCGACGGCGTCGCCGGTGCGACCGTGACCAGCCAGGCGGTCCGGGCGGCCGCGTTGGCCGCGCTCGAGTCGGTTGGGTTGAGCGCCGACGATCTGGTCAAGTCGGAGGCGGTCCCCCAGGAAAAGGCGAAGCCCGCCTTTGAAAACCCGGACGTCATCATCATCGGCGCGGGTTCGACCGGTATCAACGCGGCGATCGCCGCGGCCCAGGCGGGTGCGAAGGTATACCTCATTGAGAAGAACGACGCCTTGGGCGGCTCTATCCGCTACGCGGGCGGCACCACCTCGGCGGCGGGCGCGCGCATGCAGATCGAGGCCGGCGTGGAAGATTCGCCGGAAAACTTTGCGCAGGACATCGTCCGCATGGGCGGAGGGACCAATGTGGAGGCGCTGACCCGCAAACACACCGAATGCGCGGCGGCGGCGGTGGACTGGCTGGACGACTTGGGCGCGGATTTCGGCGATCGGGCGCCGAAGATGTCGGCTTCCTACGACGCATTCAACGTTCCACGCGAGTACCGCGTCGCGGGCGGCGGCAAGGCGATCATCGACCTGATCCTCCCTAAACTCATGGAGCAGGTGGAAGCGGGCAATGTGTGCTCGATGCTGGACACCGAAGTCAAGGACATCATCGTGGAGGAAGGCGCGGTCACCGGCGTGGTGCTGACCGACGGCATCGAGTATCGCGCGCCGGCCACCATTCTGGCGACCGGCGGCTATGGCCACAACGAGGAACTGCTGCACAAGTACAACTACGAAAACGTGCAGACGATGGCACCCTCCTTCGTCACCGGCGACGGCTACGCCTTTGCGGAGAAGGCGGGGGCGGTGCTCGCCAATATGGACTACCTGCCCGCCTACCCCGGCGCGGTGCCGGAGGCCGGGTTTGACGTCACCGCCACCGCGGTGGTGCAGGAATACCCCGGCGTGATCTGGGTGGACGCCGACGGCCGACGCATCGTCAACGAGTTCAACGCGCTCGACAGCGAGCGCAAGGCGGCGTATGCCGGCGCCCCTCACAACCTGGTGTACATGCTTTTGACCCAGGACATGCGGGACAAAGGGGCCTCGATCCTCAGCAAGGATGAGGGATGGGCAAAGTTTGACGAACTGCTGGCGGCCGAAAACTGCGTGTACAAGGCCGACACACTGGAGGAACTGGCGGGCAAAGTCGGCATCGATGCCGAAGGCTTGAAGGCGACGGTGGAAACCTACAATGCGTATGTAGCCGCGGGCGAGGACAAGGACTTTGGCCGTCCGGTCGAGTCCATGATCGAACTCAAGGGGCCGTATTACGCGGTCAAGACCTGCCCCTATGTCATGCTGACCAAGGGCGGCCCGCTGATGAACGAGCACGCGCAGGTACTGGGTCAGAGCGGCGAGCCGATCCCGGGCCTGTACGAGGGCGGCGAACTGGCAGGCGGCGCCAACATCGGCGGCAGCGCCAACATCGGCGGCCTGGCCAACACCAGCACCATCGTTTGGGGCAAGATCGCGGGGGAGAACGCGGCGGCCTACGCGCTGTCCGCAAAATAACCGAAAGACAGCCACGCAAAAATCCCACCGCCGCGGCGGTGGGATTTTTGCGTGGAAGCGCGGTGGGCGCATCAGCGTCCTTGTCTGTATTCCGACGGCGACGCCCCGGCGTGGCGCTTGAAGGTCTTGCTGAAGTAGTGCTGGTCGGAAAAACCCACCTTGAAGGCGATCTCGTAGACCATCATGTCGGTCTCGTCCATCAGCCGCTTGGCCTCGGCCACCCGGTGCTGATTGATGCAATCGTTGATCGACATGCCGTAGGTGCGCTTGAACACATTGCCCAGGTAATTGGGCGAGTAGCCCAGTGTGGCCGACAGCGCGTTGACCGACAGGTTTCGCTCACAGAAGCGCTCCGCGATCGCGCGCCGCGCGCGCTCGGCCGCGCGTTGGGGCGCGTCGGCGGACGGGCCCGAGGCCTCGTCGCCCGCGGCCGGGCGCTCGGACAGCAGCTCGGACAGCATCGCCTTCATGTGCGCGGACTCGGCCGCCTGCTGCGCGCGCGCCTCCAGCAGCGCAAACAGCCGCCGCCCCATCGCGGCCACGTCGTCCGAATCGACCGGCTTGAGCACGTAGTCCACCGCGCCGTAGGTCAGCGCCTGGCGGGCATAGGCGAATTCATCGTAGCCGCTAATCACGATGGTCAACGGCCGGTCGGCCCGCTCGCCCAGCACCCGCATCAGCTCCATCCCGTCCATGTCGGGCATCGAGATGTCCAGCAGCATCGCGTGTACGCGCTCGGCATCGATGATTGAGAGCGCCTGCGCGCCGCTGTGCGCGACGCGCGTCTCAAACAGATCGAGCCGATCGATGGCCTTGCGCATGCCCTCGGCAATCAGCTTTTCGTCGTCGACCACCAGCAGTCTATACATTGCGGTTCCCCTCCATGGCCACAATCCGGAGCGCCGCCACCGTCTCGCCGCCCTCGCGCCGGTAATATAACCCGTAGCCGTCGCCGAAACTCATCCGGATGCGGTCGTGGACGTTGGAGATCCCGATGCCGTAGTCCACCGCCGCTTCCGACTGGTCGCGGTCGTACAGGAAGCGATTCATGCTGTCGATGGTCTTCGCGGTGATCGTATCGCCATCGTCGCGCACCTCGAGCAGCACGTCGTCCCCGTCGCGCCGCGCTGTGATCCGGATGTGGCATGTCTTGTCGGCGCGGGTCTGCATGGCGTGGATGACCGAATTTTCGACCAGCGGCTGCAAAATCAGCTTGGGCGTATACAGCGGAAGCGCCTCCTCCTCCACCTCATACTCGACGAAGATGCAGTCGGCGTAGCGCGCCTTCTGGATGTCGATGTACAGCTCGACGTGGTGCAGCTCGTCCTTGAGCGGGATGAATTCGCGTCCCTTCGAGATGCTCAGCCGGAAGAATGCCGACAGGTCCTTGGTAACGCGGATCGCGGTGCGGTTCTCGCCCGCGTCGATCAGCCACACGATCGTGGACAGCGTGTTATAGAGGAAGTGCGGGTTGATCTGGAACTCGAGCGCGCGGATTTGCGCTTCCTTCTTTTTTTGCTGCTCCTCGTAGTATTCGCCGATCAGCGTCTCCAGCCGGCCCAGGATGCGGGCGTACTTGTCGGACAGGATGGCGAACTCGTTGCGGGTCTGTTCGCGCGTGCCCGGCGCGGCGGCGTCAAAGCTGCTCACCCGCTCGATCAAGCGGTACAGCGGCTTGGTGAAGCTGCGCGACATGGCCGCGCCCAGCGCCGCGCACACCGCCACGCACAAAAGCGACACCGCTGCCGTCAGCTGCACGATCGGCCAGAACCCGGCGGTGAAGCGCTCGATCGGCGCGCGCTCGAGGAACAGCAGCCCCCGCGCCCGGTTGTGGCGGTAGGTGATGATCGAACCGCCGAGCGGGAAGTAACCCGATTCGCCCTCGCACCTGTCCGGCGAAAACCCGAGCGCATCCGCGATAGTTTGCCCGTACAGCCGCTTGTCGGTACACGACAGGATGCCCTGCCCGGAGGCGATGAAGAACTCGGTGCCGGCGGCCACCTCGTAATCGCGGTACAGCGCCCCAAACACCGATTCCTTGACGTTCAGGATCAGCCGCGCGACCGGCCGGTTGTCGCTCTCGGCCAGCACCAGCCGTTCGTAGGGCACCACCGGTTCGCCGTTTTCGAACGTCGGCGCGGCCCAGCGGTCGAACAGCTTGAAGTCCGACGCGCGCAGCGGCAGCTTGCCGCTTATATCGACCTTGTTGACCGCCGACGACTGCACCGCGCCGTAGACCAGCGCCGTCCCGCCGTTGCTCGCCAGCATGGCCGAGGTGCTCTCCTGCTTGTTGTACAGGCTGATTAGCTGCCGCTTGGTCTGATCCTCGATCAGGTTCGCGCTGCCCAGGCGCGTGTGCTCGTCGAAGTAGGCGCGCACATAGGGGTTGAACGCCACCAGCAGCACGTCGCGGTGCTTGCGGCGGATCAGCTCGACCATCCGGTAATCGACGAATTCCAGCCGGTTCAGCCGGTCCTGCACGCCCCGCTCGAGTGTGCTTTGAGATGAAATGCGCAGCGACAGCAGGCCGATTACGAGGACCGGGATGATCGACACCACCGCGAACAGAACGGCGAGCCGCGCCGAGATGGACAGGTTTTGGAACCAGGAGACACGCTTTTCGGACATGCGCTTCATCCTTTGCGAATGCGTTCGTCATCGGACTTCATTGTACCGCATCGCGTGCAAAAGATCAATCGCGCGAAACTGTCGCCGTATGCACGCTTTACTGTTGATTTGTACACATTTCGATTTGATTATTTCATTGATACCATGCTTTGGCTGCGTTATCATGGTTACGATCAGGTGGAGCAAAGGAGGGATCCGCGTGCCGACGGACAGGCCGGATCAGGGGGCCGTATTTTTGAGGCTCCAGCACGTATCGAAGACGTTCCCCGGCGTGAACGCGCTCGAGGACATCAGCTTTGACGTACACCGCGGCGAGGTGCACGCGCTGATCGGGGAGAACGGCGCGGGGAAATCGACGCTCATCAAGGTCATGTCGGGCGTGTACCAGCCCGACCCCGGCGCGGTCATCGAGATCGAAGGCCGGCGCGTGGATCACCTGACGCCGATCGAGGCCATGCGCCGCGGCATCATCGTAATCTTCCAGGACTTCTCTCTGTTTCCGACGCTGTCGGTCAAGGAGAACATCGCCTTCAGCGAGCAGGTGGACAAGCGCCGCCGGCTCGTCAACTGGCGCGAAATCGACGCGACCGCGAAAAAGGCGCTTGCCGAGCTCGGTGTAGACATCGACCTGGACGCCCGGCTGAACACGCTGTCCACCGCCAAGCAGCAACTGATCGCCATCGCGCGCGCGCTGGTGTACGACGCGAAGCTGCTCGTCATGGACGAGCCTACGTCCGCGCTGTCGAGTAGCGAGGTGGAGGCGCTGTTCAAGATCGTCGAACGCTTGAAGGCGCGCGGCATGGGCATCATCTTCATCAGCCACAAGCTGGACGAGCTGTTTAGGATCGCCGACCGCATGACGGTGCTGCGCGACGGCCGGCTGGTCGGCGGTGCGCCCACGTCCGAGATGACCCGCTCGCGGCTGATCTCGATGATGGTCGGGCGCGAGATCGTCGAGGAACACCTGCCGGCCAAGCAGGTGCGCGAGACGATCCTGACCGTGCGCCACATCACCAAGCGCGGCAACTTCGAGGACGTCTCGTTCGAGCTTCGGCGCGGCGAGGTGCTGGGCATTACCGGCCTCGTGGGCGCGGGCCGCACCGAGATGGTGCGCGCGCTGTTCGGGCTCAACCACCCCGACAGCGGCGAGATCTTTTTAGAAGGCAAGCGAATATCGCCGAGGTCGCCCGCCGAAGCGCAGGCGCTGGGCATCGCGTTCGTGCCCGAATCGCGCCAGACCGAGGGGTTGGTACTCGAGCAAAGCGTCGAGGGCAACATCACCTTGCCCATCCTGAAAACCCTGGTGGGCCGTCTGGGGCTGATCGACGCCGGGGCGCGCCGGGAGAAGGCTGCGCAGTTGATTAAGCAGCTGAACGTGCGCCCGCCCTACCCGCACATGGACGCGCTCAAGCTGTCGGGCGGCAACCAGCAGAAGGTCGTGGTCGCCAAGTGGCTGGCGACAAGCCCCAAGGTGCTGATCGTCGACGAGCCCACCAACGGCATCGACGTGGGTTCGAAGTCGGAGATCCACCACCTGCTGCGCGACCTCGCCGACCGGGGCATGGCGGTCATCATGGTGTCGAGCGAGCTGCCCGAGATATTCTCGATCAGCGATCGGATTCTGGTGATGCGGCGCGGCCGGATCACCGGCGAATTTGACGGCGCGACCGCCACCCAGGAAATGCTGATGGAGCGGGCCGTACTGACCGCGCCGGCGGTTTAGGAAAGGACGTGATGGGATGAAGCGCCTGTTTGCGCATAAAGAGGCATCGGTGCTGCTCATGCTGCTGGCGGTGATGCTGATTTCGTTCCTGTTCAACAACACGTTCCTCTCGTTTGAAAACCTGATGGACGTGATCAAGTCCAACGCGGTGCTGGGCATTTGCGCGATGGGCATGCTGCTCGTCATCATCACCGGCGGCATCGACGTGTCGATCGGCGGCCAGTTGGCGCTGATTACCGTGCTGACCGGCCAGATGATGAAGGCGACCGGCATCGGCAGCATGCTTATGTGGTATGCGGTCGGCATCGCGATGGGCGCGCTGCTGGGCCTCGCGAACGGTTTGATGGTGTCGCGGCTTCAGCTGCCGCCGATCATCGCCACGCTCGGGCTCAACTCGGTCATCCGCGGCTTCTTGCGCTACTACACCAACGGCACCTGGATCAACCAACTGCCCGACCGGGTGGGCGAGTTCGGCATGTTCAAGCTGTTCGCCTTTCGCAGCGACGCCGGGGCCGAGATCGGCGTGCCGATCCAGTTTCTGCTGTTCGCGCTGGCGATGGCCGCGACCTGGTTCCTGATCCGGCGCACGATGCTCGGACGGTCGATCATGGCCATGGGCGCGAGCAAGGTGGCGGCCGAGCGCATCGGCCTGAACACCCATCGGCTCACCGCGCTGGCCTACGTGTTCAGCGGCATGATGGCCGGCTTCGCGGCCATCACCTACACCTCGATCATGAAGTCGGTCGACCCCAATGCGTTCATCGGCTACGACCTGAACGTCATCGGCGCGGTGGTGCTGGGCGGCGCGCTGCTGTCGGGCGGCTCGGGCTCGGTTCCGGGTACCTTCCTGGGCGTGATGCTGTTTGGGGTCATCTCAAACGGCCTGACGCTGGCCCGCATCTCGGCCTACTGGCAGTCGATCATCGTGGGCACGATCATCCTGGTCGCGGTCAGCTTCGACATGATTAAGCTCAAGCGCGAGGAACAGCGCCGCACCAAGGTTGACATCGAGGTCGTCACGGCCGGCAAGGAGGGTTTGCGATGAAACTGACCGATCATTTGAAGCGCAACCGCACGCAGTACTTCCTGCTGGTCTTTTTGCTGGCGCTGATCGCGCTGATGAGCGCGCTGGCCCCGGGCAAGTTCCTGAGCGTCAAGAATTTCAAGAACATGGGCTTTCAGATGGCCGAGTTTGGCATCCTGGCGCTCGGCATGAGCGTGGTCATCATGACGGGCGGCATCAACCTGTCGCTGGTCAATTCGGCGATGCTGTCGGCCATCGTGGGCTCGGTCGTGATGCGCGCGCTGTACGCGGGCGGCAGCGGCATGCCCGACGTGCCGGTCATCATCATCGGCATCGCGGTGGTGCTCATGGTGTCGGTGCTGTGCGGCCTGGCCAACGGCTTCTTCGTGGCCTATGTGGGCGTGGTGCCTCTCTTGGTCACGCTGGGCACGCAGACGGTGTTCGACGGCGTGTCGCTCAACATCACGCGCGGCTCGGCCATCTCGGGGCTGCCCAAGTTGTTCACCCGCATCGGCGCAGGCTCGGTGTTCGACATCCCCTACACGATGCTGATCTACCTGGCGATGATCCTGATCGCCTACCTCCTGATCGAGCGTACGCCCTGGGGCGTCAGCGTGTATATGCTGGGCGGCAATGAGAAGGCCACCCGCTTCAGCGGCATCAACACGCACAAGTCGATCCTCAAGGTGTACGTGTTCTCGGCCGTGATGGCCGGCATCGCGGGCATCCTGATGACCTCGCGCTACAACTCGGCCCGGGCCGACTACGGCGTCAGCTACACGATGCAGTCGGTCGCGGCCACGGTGCTGGGCGGCACGGCCATCACCGGCGGCAGCGGGCACGTGCTGGGCACGGTGATCGCGGTGGCCATCTTGCAGGTGATCTCCTCGGGCTTCAACATCATCGGCCTCAACCGAAACATCACCGACATCGTGACCGGTCTGATTTTGATCGGCGTGCTGTCGATCAACTACCTGACCACGCGCGATCGGTTCAAGAAAGCCGCCGCCAAGGTGTAGCGGTAATCCCTTTGGGTCTCATACCGACCGCCCGGGCAAGCGGTCGGGTCGGGATACACAATAACGTAAAGGAGCAAGAGAACCATGAAGAAAACCCTGGCATTGATTCTGGTGTTGCTCATGTCCCTGTCCGCCGCCGCGTTCGCGGAGACCATCGTCGTCATGCCCAAGCTCGTGGGCATTCCCTACTTCAACGCCTCCGAAACCGGCGCGATCGCGGCCGGCGAGGAACTGGGCATCGACGTCAAGTACGTCGGCCCCACCCAGGGCGACGCCGCCCTGCAGGTGCAGATGATCGAGGACCTGCTGACCAGCGGCATCGACTGCCTGGCCATCGCGCCCAACGATCCCGACGCCGTGTCGCCCGCGCTGCAGAAGTGCATCGAGGACGGCGTGCTGGTGGTGGACTGGGACACCACCGCCAACGGCGATGACGTGACCTACTCGATCCACCAGATCGACGACACGCTGTACGGCCAGGTCATCTGGGACAAGCTGGTCGAGGCCATGGGCACCGAAGAGGGCGAGTACGCCATCGTGACCGGCTACCTGACCGCCGCCAACCTCAACACCTGGATCGACGCCGGCAAGGCCTACGCCGCCGAGCGCTATCCGAACCTCAAGCTGGTCGCCGATCCCATTCCGTCGGACGAGTCGGCCCAGGAAGCCTACACCCAGACGCTGGCGCTGATCTCCACCTACCCGAACCTCAAGGGCATCGTGGGCGTCTCCACCCCCGCCCCCATCGGCGCGGCCATGGCGGTGCAGGAGAAGGGCCTCCAGGACAAAATCGCGGTCGTCGGCTCCTCGATGCCGACCGACTCCGCCCCCTACCTCAAGGACGGCTCGCTGGACTTCGGCATTCTGTGGGATCCGGGCATGCTGGGCCGCCTGACGGTGTTCGTGGCGCACTATAAGCTGGGCGGCACCGAGATCACCGACGGCATGGAAGTCCCCGGCGTCGGCAAGATCACGCTCAAGGAAGACGGCAAGACCATCATCATGGGGCCCCCCTCGGTCTGGACCGCCGAGAACGTGGACAACTACAAGTTCTAAACCGATTTAAAGCGAACCCAAGGCGCCCCGCGCGGACGATGCCCAGTCCGCGCGGGGCGCTTTACGCGCGGGTGAAGCGCGGACAGAAATTAACAATCCGAGGCGTCGGTTGAGGCTTTACAAACAACCCGGTTTCTGCTATAATACAATCTGTTCGTGAGACGCCGATCGAACGAGGGGCATTAGCGCAGTTGGTAGCGCGTTTGAATGGCATTCAAAAGGTCAGGGGTTCGACTCCCCTATGCTCCACCACAATTTGTCTGAAAACGCCAGTTTTCGGACAAATTTTTTATGTCAATTAACTGTCGGGCAGTCCGAAAAGCCCGATAATCGCGGAGAAAAGGGTTCTCCGACCCCTCAACCGGCCCGTTTTGCCTGGTTTTTGGCCCTTAGGTACATAAGAATGCCCGGGACGTCGCCGGGATTGGGCGTCGTAAGCTTGATTGATCTTCTGAGATTGTACGTCAGGGAACTGAGCGCGATTTCGGCTGTCACTTTCTCCTTGCCCCGGCAGAAGAAATAGCAGGCGCCGTCCGCCCACTAGACCGTTCCAAACGGGTGCTCCGACAGCTCTTTTCGCAGCTGCTGCTTTTGCATGTCGCGGCGGATGGTCAGCTTCGGAGTATCAAAGCAAACCATAATCGTTTTTGGCCTTTCAATCTATACTTTTCTACGTGTATTGTCCTTATTCTTTAAGTACCTCGGCCTAAACGGGGAAATTGAGATATTAAAGATAAAGCTGCGCACAAAGTCATACCGGTTAAACGGTGCAAAGGGTGCAAAGTAGGGAACTCCAAAGCTCTCTATCTGCAAGAGGAGAGCGGCGGCCCACCGCGAAAGTATTACTCTCTCACAGACCTTGGACGAGAGACCTATCGTACTGACCGGGCAGAGTATCTCAAATTCGCCCATGCTATCTTGGTTTTGTTGGAGGAGGATGACCATGACAAAGACTGAATTTCTGTCAAGGCTCACTTCTGAGCTCGGCAAAAATAGAATAACCGATGCCTCGGACATCGTCGGCGAATATGAGCAGCACTTCGCCTTCAAGCTGGCGGACGGGTTTTCCGAGGAAGAAATCTGCGCGAAGCTGGGAAACCCTGCATTGCTGGCCGCACAGTTCGAGGCAAGCGCCGACACCGCAAAAAGTGGTGGCTGGCGGGGTACCACCGTCATCGGTCTTTGCTTCGCAGATCTTTTTGCCGGATTGTTTTTTGCGCTGCTGATCGCCTGGGGAATTGTCATGGCGGCATTTTCTCTTGCCTGTGGTACGCTTTCCGTTTGCTTGTTCGGCGGATTGAATCTCTATGCCATCATTCCGCCCATGCCCTATTGGTGCGGTGCGGTGTTCGGATTTTCCCTTGCTGCGCTGGCGGTACTGGCCGCTGCCGGAACAATGTATTTCGCGGCTTTTTTACGGCAGTTCATGCGCTCTTTCGGACGTTTTCAGCATAATGCACTGGCCGCGGCCTCCGGCAGCGCAGTTTTGCCCGCGCTGGCCATTGCGCCACAGCTCTCTGCGAAAGTCAACCGCCGTATCCGTTCCGTGGCGCTGGTTTCCCTTGCAATCTTTGCCGCCTGCTTTGTGTTGGGAATGATCGTTTCCATGCTGAGCGCCGGTGGGCTCCCGTTCTGGCACATCTGGGGCTGGTTTGGATATGCGGCTTAAAACAAGGAAGGTGCCGTTATGTATGGACTTGACGCATTGGCATTTGCCTTTTTCTGCGGGATCAATGCTTTAGCATACCAGCTATGCCGTTCGTATTCCGAGTATGCTTCTGCGGGAGGGAACGTGTTGCCATCGCAACAAGCCGGTGCTGCGAAAGCGACATAAAAAAAGCTGGTGCTTGGAGCGGGACATGTTGGTACGGGCATGGCAAACAACTGCCTAAAATCAGGGGGTGCTAGAATTGAATACAATCGTGATTACCGGCGCCACTTCCGGCATCGGTTTGGAAAGCGCACGCATTTTAGCCCGAAACGGCCATCAAATCCTCGGAGTTGGGCACTGCAAGGCCAACTGTGACAAGGCGAAAACAACACTTCTTGCCGATAACCCCGATGCAAAAGTCACGTTCTTTATGGCTGATCTCATGCAACAGCGGGAGGTTTTGCGATTTGCCGAGGAAATCAGAAGCTACCTTGGCGAACATTGCGAGGGCAAGCTGTATGCGCTCATCAACAACGCCGGTTGTGCCCGGAGTTGGTACATGACCACCGACGAGGGCTACGAACAGCAATTTGCTCTGAATTACCTGGCCGGTTTTCTGCTGACACATGAGCTGCTACCCTATTTGAAAGCGGCAAACGGAAGGGTCATCATGACAAGCAGCAAGTCTCACAAAGGCATCAAGGTGCATTGGGATGACGTTATGCTTCGCCGGGGCTATAACCCGCTGACCGCCTATAAGCAGTCGAAGCTGTGTGATCTGCTTTTTGCAAAGGGGCTGAATGACCGTTATTCAGATGTTGGAATCCATGCCTACGGTGTCGACCCGGGGCTGGTCAATACTGATATTGGTAATAAGGGTACCGGAGCTTTGGTCAACTTCATTTGGAAGCTGCGTAAGCGCCACGGTGTATCTCCGACGATACCGGCAAAGACCTATGCTCATCTGTGCGAGCAGGAACCAGCGCCACAGGGATTGTATTACGGTCTGTGCAAGGAACGGGTATACAGCAAAGAGGTCACCAGCGAAAACGCCAATCGCCTGTTTGTGCTCAGCGCGCGTCTTTGCGGCATTACATTTGGGAAGGAGAACGAGGGATGAACGTTATGATCACCGGCGCTGCCGGCGGCCTTGGACGGGCGCTTGCCAATGAATGCGGCAGACGCGGCTATAATCTCTTTCTGACGGATGTGAACGGGGATGGACTTCTTTGTATTCGGCGCGGCCTTGAGAGGCAGTTTGGTGTAACCGTGACGACGAAGGCTTGCGACCTCACCAGCAGCGACAGCGTCGACGAGATGTTGAAAGTCATCGACAAATACAACATCCGCTTTGATATGCTGCTAAACATAGCGGGCATGGATTTTGAGGGCGGTTTCTTAGGACGCGAGCGAGAAAAAATCGTGAAGATTGTCACGCTGAACGATGCCGCAACGCTCCGTATTACCCACGCTGTTTTTAAGCGGCGCAGAGAGGGCGGCCATTTTACCGCCGTGTTTGTGTCCAGTTTGGCATCCATGTTTCCCATGCCGCTCAAGGCGACCTATGCGGCGTCAAAACGGTTTTTGCTGGACTTTGCAACATCCCTTCGGCAGGAGCTAAAAGACCAGGATGCCAATGTGCTTACCTTGTGCCCCGGTGGTATGGTCACGACAAAGGAAGTAATGGAGGCCATCGCAGCGCAGGGTTTTATAGGCGATATTACGACGAATCCCTTGGAAGTGGTGGCTCGCAAAACGCTGGATCGCGCACTTGCGGGAAAGGCGCTCTACATTCCGGGGGGAATAAACCGCACGCTTTCGTTTTTGGGGAAGTTTATCCCTCGTAATTGGGCTGCGGCCATCATCTATTGGCGCTGGAACAAGACGCAGAAAAAATGGCTGACCGGAGAAGCGACGACATTATACTTAGCCCGGTAGTTACACGGGAAATCAATGAATTGGCGATGAAATATGCGCATATGGAAGCGCTCGGCCGCCTGGGTCTGCGTGTACGTCATGACACCGGGCAACGCGTCTACGCCCCGGTCAGCGTCGCGCCGCCTGACGCGTAAGGCGGATCGGTGATGACTGTACCGAATGGCGCGCCTGCCATATGCAGCATCGTGCACAGCGAGACCAGGCTGGCGGCGTCCTACGGCGTGTCTCGCACACCCATCCGCGAGGCGCTCGTCCGGTTCAGGGAGCATTACACCGACATCCTGCCCAGCCGCGGCTTCATGCTGCACAAGCCCGACGGGGAGGGCCTCGGCGTCGCGCGCCGCAAGGATTTTGGCGGCTGGATCTGCAGTTTCGCAACCGCATCGTCTCCTACCTGCACAACCCTTACTTCAACGACCTGTTCGCTGCCTCCCACTACCGCTTCTCCCCGCTGGCCGTCGAAGATTTCTTCCTCAAAAACCGGCACATCTCCACGCTCAAGGAACACGCCGCCATCATCGGCGCGCCAAAATCCGGCCTGCAAAACGCGCGGGCCCAGATGAAGCGCTGCGCCCAAGACGTGCGCCGACCCCGCAACCAGGCAAAACAGCGGAATATATATAAAATTCCCCTTTATTCCGGATTGGCATTAGATGAAGCCCCGCAATTGCCGCAAACATGTTGCGCCTCGTTCATAAATCCCGTAAAGGTTTGCCGCGGATGCGCCACAAAATCCCAGTATCATATAAGCCAGGCCATCTTGAAGAAGGAGGGATTTTTGCATGATCAATAAGCAAGGCCGCATTGGGTGGATGAAAAAGATGCTCATCGTTCTGGTGATCGGGGTTCTGGCCGTGTTGGCCTGGCCGACGATCCAGCAGTATTTGCCGGGGAGCGGCAGCGACGACCGCAGGGTTTCCGGCGAGACGCAGCGCGCCACAGGGAACCCGGGTACGAGCATGGGCGACATGGGCGCCGATACCAATACCCGCCCCGGCGGCAGCTACGGCACCGTCAAACGCGGCGGCATCAGTGTGAAGGTGTCCGGCTCCGGCAAGGTCGCGGCCGAGGACACGCGCCAGGTTTACAATGAAGCGGAAGGCCGCGTGAAGAACGTGGACGTGAAGGTCGGCGACACGGTGCAGGAGGGACAAATCCTGGTCCAGTTGGCCTCGGACGACATTGAGAACGAAATCGCCTCGCTGAACCGCACGCTGTTCGACGCACAGATCGCGCTGAGCGAGGTGCGCGACAGCGGGTCGGCCACCAGCATCTACTCGCCCGCGGCGGGCCGCGTCAAGATGATGAAGGCCGAGGTGGACGACGACGTGTCCACGCTGATGAAGCAATACAGCTACCTGTGCGTCATCAGCCGCGACGGCAAGATGAAGGTGGACTTCGTCCCCGCCCCGGGCGTCACATTCCACGCGGGCGACAAGGTGCATGTGTGGATCAAGAGCCAGGCCGTGGAGGGCACCGTAAGCCAGGCGGCGGGCCTGACCGGCGGAAACATCTCCGTAACGGTGCCTGACGACAGCTACGACGTGGGCGAGCCGGCCGTCGTGTCCACCTTGCTGGGCGAAAAACTGGGCGAGGGCACGCTGGCAGTCAACATGCCGATCCCGGTCACCGGCATCGGCGGCACCATTTCCTCCATCGCCTATGAAGAAAACGACACCGTCGGGTCCGGCTATAAGCTGTTCGGCCTCAGCGGCCGTACGCCGTCCGCCGACCTGCAGAAGGCGATTCTGGCCTACGATGAGGCGTGGACCAATATGACCAACGCCCAGAAAAAGCAGGACAACCTGCTGATCAGAAGCCCGCTCACCGGCGTGGTGACCGCCGTAGACGCCCAGGTCGGCGCGAAGCTCGAAGAGGGCAGCCCCGCGTTTACCGTGCAGAACACCGACAGCTACAAGGTGACCGCCGCGGTCGACGAGCTGTACATTACCCAGATCGTCCCCGGCCAGAGCGTGACGGTGGAGCTGGACGCGTATCCGAACCGCAAGTTCACCGCCACCGTGGATCGCATCAGCGGCGTGGGCACGGTGGAGGGCGGCGTGGCCACCTACGACGTAACCGTGACGCTGGACCCGAACCAGGGCGCTGAGTTCATGGACGGCATGACCGCGAACATCGAGGTGGCGACCATCGACAAGTCCTCCGTGCTGCTGGCCCCGGTGGAGGCGATCTCCACCAGCAACGGCCAGAACTACGTGACGTTGGCCTCCGGCGTGCAGCAGACGGTCACCACGGGCGAATCTGACGGCACCAACATCGAAATCCTGTCGGGCGTCAGCGAGGGCGACCAGGTGCTGTTGACTCGCTCCGCCGCCACAAACAACGTGGGTACATACAGCGGCGCGTCCGGTTCGCCCGGCGGCAATGCCCAGTCCCGCCAGAACCGCAGCGGCGCGATCATGATGCCTCCGGGTGGGTTTTGACCGATAAATCCCTGAAGGAGGCGATATCCCCTTGATTGATATGACCAACATATCCAAACGATACAAAATGGGCGGCGACACGATCGATGCGCTGGATCATGTGGACCTTCATGTCGCGGATCGAGAGTTCGTGGCGATCATCGGCCCGAGCGGATCAGGCAAGTCAACGCTGATGAACATCGTCGGCTGCCTGGACTACGCGGACGAAGGCAGCTACTTCCTCGACGGCGAGGATGTGTCAAAGCTGTCCGACCGCAACCTTGCGGTCATCCGCAACAGGAAGATCGGATTCGTGTTCCAGCAGTTCAACCTGTTGGGCAAGCTGTCCGCGTACGAGAACGTGGAACTGCCGCTGATCTATCAGGGCCTGACGGCCGCCGAGCGCAAGGCGCGCGTGGAGGAGGCGCTGATCCAAGTCGGGCTTAAGGAGCGCATGCGCCACAAGCCCAAGGAACTGTCGGGCGGTCAGCAGCAGCGCGTGGCCATCGCCCGGGCGCTCTCCACCCAGCCGGCGTTGATTCTGGCGGACGAGCCGACGGGCAATCTGGACAGCAAGTCCGGGCGCGAGATCATCGCGCTGTTCCATGAGCTGCACGCGCGGGGGAACACCATCATGCTGATTACCCATGACGAGAAGATCAGCATGGAGGCCGAGCGGCGCATGGCGATCTACGACGGGCGAATCATGGCCGCGGAGCACGACCGCGAGAGAGACGCAGCGGTAGACGACGGCGCGGTGGCTGAGGATGCCCGCGCGGCAAAGGAGGCGACGAGCGCGTGAAAATCGCACAGGCGGTGAAGATGGCGATGAAGGCCATCGCGGGCAACAAGATGCGCTCGTTTCTGACGATGCTGGGCATCATCATCGGCGTGCTGTCGGTCACGGTGCTGGTGGGCATCGTGCAGGGCGCGACAAGCCAAATCACCGATCAGCTATCAAACCTGGGCACGAACATGATCTCGGTCAGCATGCGCGGCCGGCGCACACAGACGCTCGAGCTGGACGAGATCATGAATCTGCGCGGTCAAGGCGCGATCGACATGACGGCGCCGGCGATCCAGTCGTCGATGGTGACGAAGGCGGGCGGCAACACGCACACGACGACGGTGTACGGCACCACCGACGGATACGACCTGATCCGGGGCTACAGCATTGCCCGAGGCCGGTTCCTGTCCCAGGCGGACGTATCGAACCGGAGCGCGGTCTGCATCGTGGGCGTGGACGTGGCAGACGAGCTGTTCGGCCAGCGGGGCGTGATCGGCGAATCGATTCGGATCGACGGGCGCGCGTACCAGATCGTGGGCCTGTTCGAGGAGAAGGGCTCGTCCATGGGCGTGAGCCAGGATGACATGGTGTGCATTCCGATCACGCTGGCGCAGCGCGTCTTCCGCAACACGCAGATCAGCACGTTTTACGCGACAACCTACACGGAGAACGACATTGACGCGGCGGTGAACCAGTTGAAGGCGTTCATGTTCCAGAAGACGAACGACTCCGACGCGTACAATGTGTACAGCCAGACACAGCTGCTGGAAACGATGAACGAGATGATCGGCACGATGACGCTGCTGCTGGCGGGCATCGCGGGCATCTCGCTGCTGGTCGGCGGCATTGGGATCATGAACATCATGCTGGTGTCGGTGACCGAGCGTACGCGCGAGATCGGCATCCGCAAGGCGGTGGGCGCGCAACGCCTTGACATCATGCTGCAGTTCATTGTGGAAGCGGTGGCGATCTCCGTCGCGGGCGGGCTGATCGGATTGGGGCTGGGATTTGCGGTAAAATACGCAGTCGCGCCAATCTTTAATCTGAACATGGTCATCTCGGCGGGCGTGTCGATGCTGGCGCTGGGTTTCTCGGTGGTGATCGGCGTGGTGTTTGGCAGCTACCCGGCGAGCAAGGCCGCAGGGCTCCTTCCCATCGAAGCCCTGCGCTACGAATAACATAGGCTGCGACGCGCGCCGCCGACAAAAGAGGGGCTTGCGCAGTATTGATATGCTCCCCCCAAAGGGCAGGCAAGCAAGCGGTCATGCCGCTGGATTTGGGGATGCGGCGAAATCTCCCGGTGAAATTTCACGCGGTCAGAAAATTGCCCTGGCATTTTTCCCGCGAATGCTCTGCAATGGTACACGCTTGCCGGGATGATAAAATGGCGGAGGTGACGGACTCAAATCCATTGGTGGCGACACCGTGCGGGTTCAAGTCCTACTCCCTCCGCCCTGAGAAAATCCCGTAGCTACGGGCTTTCAGGCTACGCGAGGCGAAAAACCCACTCGCCTGATGAATGCGCTCATGATGCCGATTGGCATGGATCGGCGCTCCCCTTGTGCGCTCTTACCGGCCTGCCCTCGATGTACCCGCGCGTGCCGACCGGCGCAAGCTGGAAGCGGGGACCGTCGTCGGCGGCCCAGTCCCAGCCGAAGCGGCGGGGGTCGAAGCGGTTGGCGGCTTCCCACACGGTCAGGACCGCCTGCTCGAACTGATCCTCCTCGAACGGTTCGCCCTGGAAGATGAGGTACTTGCAGGGCGGCAGCTCGATCAGGTCGAAGCCTTCGGGCACCGCGCCGCGGTAATCGACGGGCAGTTCGACGCCCTGGCAGTATTCGGACGTGCCGGGCTTGCGGTACTTTGCGGGCAGCCACAGGCCGATCGATTCGTACAGCGCGCCCTTGACGCTTTCGAGCACGCCCCACACCTCGCAGCCGACCTCCTCGCAGTACGCGAAGTACTCGGTGGCCTTTATGCCGCGCTTGAGCAGCAGCTTGCGCTCCGGGCGCTCGATCACCTGGGTGAATACGACGCTGGATGTCATGATGGATTTCCCTCCCCTTAGATGTTCATAGCGATTGCGGACCGGGTAATAGCAGAACAGCTCGATAGGCGGCGTTTCCCGGCGGTACCGATCGGGCGGCAGGCCGAACCGGCGCGAGAACGCCTTGGTAAATCCCTCGTGCGAGCCAAACGCGGCTTCGAGCGCGACGTCGAGCACGCTCCGGTCGGTGTCGCGCAGCGCCTTCGCCGCTTCCGACAGCCGGACTTCCCGGAGGTACTGGAACGGCGTCTTGCCGGTCAGCTGCGCGAACGCGCGCAGCGCGTGCCATGGCGAGTAGGCGGCCGCCTTCGCCAGATCCTTCAGGGAGAGCTCTTCCCGGAAGTTGCGCATGATGTATTCCTGCATGCGCTGCACGGCAGAGATCTTGGCCCAATCTTCGTTCATGTCCATCACCCGGGCATAGTGTAACATCTCGGGGAAGGGGGTGTCTTGACCGGGATTGCGCAACTCCCGTCCCGGCCCAGGCAATGGTTGCTACAGCTTCTCGCGCAGGTAGCCCAGGATGACGTCGTGCAGTTCGCGGCTCCAGAAGCTGCCCTCGTGCGGTGCGCCCTCGACCGTGATCGCCCGCGCGTCCACGCCGTGGGCCTGAAGCGCGCGGTACATCAGCACCATCTGCTCGTGGGGCACCACATCGTCCGCGTCGCCGTGTATGAGCAGCGCCGGAGGGTACGCCCGCCCCGGCGCCAGGTAATAAACCGGGCTCATATCGCGCATCACCGCGCGCATGTCCCGCCCGGCCGCCAGCGCGAGGAAGATGTCCTCCATGACCGGCGCGTCCGGGTCGGCGCCGTCCAGCATCTTCACGAGGTCCGTCGGGCCGAAGCATTCCACGACCAGGTTCACGGCGTCGGACTGATCGGCGTGCTCGCCGGTCTTGAAGGCGGGGTCGTCCGCGGTCAGCCCCAGCAGCAGCGCGGTGTTGCCGCCGGAGGAGGTGCCCCAGGCGCATATGCGGGAGGCGTCGATCGCGTACTCGTCCGCGTGCTTCTTGAGGAAGCGCACGGCGGTCTTGACATCCTGAATGTACGCCGGGAAGGGATGCCCGTCCAGGCAACTGCGGTGGGTCAGCGTGGCCACGGCGTAGCCGTTTTGGGCGTACCAGCCCAGTTGCGGCAACTGGTATCCGACGTTCGGGAACGTGAAGCCGCTGCCCTGGATGAACACGATCAGCGGCAGGCGTTCCCCGCGCTCCCGCGCGCCCCAGGGCAGCAGCAGGGTCAGCGCAACCTCCGCGCCGGCGGCGCTTGAATAGACGATGTTCGGCAGCGCTTCCGCCATCCCGGACAGGGAGGGGTTGCAGGCGATTCGTTGGATGTCGGGCTGGTTCATGGGAACTTCCTCCTGTTGTTTATGCTTGCATCCATCATAACAAATCATCAAGACAAATACAATCCCGGCGATTGCCCAGGGAAGACGCGCGTCTTATCTGCAGACGGCATTACAACGCTTCCGGGTTCTCGAACACCTTGCGCCCCATCATTCTCGCCCGTTCGAGCAGCTCTCGGTTGCGGATGTTGATCCCGCCGTATTCCGTAAGGCAATTCCAGACGATGTCGCAACCGAGCAGCTTTTCAAGCGCCTGCTGATAAACCGTATCGGAGATGGGATCGAAGCTGTGTTCGGCGACGACGGCGCTTGCCAGGTCGCGCGCCACCTGGTAGTCTACGTCGTTTTTATGCAGCACGCCGGTGATGAAGGGGATCCTCTTTTTCTGCAGCGTCCGGTAAGCCTCGACGCCCGTACCGCCGCCCGCGATCACGAATACGCGCGGCTCGCCCGCGGGCCGCTTCATTTCGATGCTCCCGAACAACGGGTTGTAGCTGCCGCCCTCGAGGCCGTAAAGCTCGCAAATGAGCTCGCGCCGGAAGATCTCTTTCGCATGGCCGTAGTGGGCGATGTATTCGCCCTTGACGCACAGCACGTCGTCCGAAATCCGCTGTGCCAAATCGAGCTCGTGCAGCGACAGGATGATGGCCATGCCGCGCGAGCGCGCCATATCCCGCAGGATGTCCAGCAGCTCCAGCTCGTAGCGTATGTCCAGGTAGGAGGTTGGCTCGTCCAGCACAAGGACCTCGGGCTGCTGGCAGATGGCCCGCGCGATCAATACGCGCTGGCGCTGCCCGTCGCTGATCCGCATGAAGTCGCGGTCCCTGAGGTCCGACACGTTGACCAGCGCCATCGCCTCGCGCACGGCGGCCCGGTCCGTCTCCCCGAGCACGCCCAGCGCGCCGGTATAGGGGTAGCGCCCCGCCTGCACGATCTCCTCGCAGGTCATCAGCTCCGTGCGCACCTTTTCCGTCAGCACGACGGACGCCCGGCGCGCAAGCTCGCGGTTCGCCATCTCCCCGACGGAGCGCCCGCCGATGTACACCGTGCCGGCGATGCTTTTGAGCTGCCGGGTGATGCTGCGCAGGATCGTGGACTTGCCGGAGCCGTTCGGGCCGATCAACGTCAGGATTCGGCCCTTGGGAAGCCGTATCTCGATGTCGCGGATCAGCGGCCGGCCGTTGTAGCCGACCGTCAGCTGATGGGTGGAAAAAAAGTAATCCATCGTCAATCCCTCGCGCGCCGTTTGAGCATCACGGCGATGACGACCGGCGCGCCGAACACGGCGGTTACCGAGCTGATGCTCAGCTCCAGCGGCGAAAACAGCGTCCGCGCAATCAGGTCGCAGCCGAGGCAGAAGACGGCCCCGCCCAGAAAGCACATGGGGACGACCAACAGCGGCCGCGATGTGTTCAGCAGCGCCTTGACCAGGTGTGGCACCGCGATGCCCACGAACGAGATCGGCCCCGCGAAGGCGGTCACGCAGGCGGACAGCACGCTGGAGAGCAGCACCAGCGCCACGCGGAACGCCCCGACGTTCACGCCCATGCTCTGCGCGTACGGCTCGCCGAGCTGGTATGCGCCGATGGGCTTCGAAAGCAGAAACACGAGCAGCGAGGTGGCGAGCACGACCGCGGCCATCACCCGCACGTCGCTCCAGGAGACGCCGGAGAAGCTGCCGCGCGACCAATTGTGGAGGTTGACGATGCTCGCGTCGTCGGCGAAGGTGACGATGAAGTCGGTGATGGCGGTGAAGATGTAGCCGAGCATCACGCCGCTGACGATCAGCGCCGCCGACCTGCGCATCTTTTGGGAGATCAGCAGCACAAAGCCCATCGAGAGCATCGCGCCCGCGAAGGCCGCCGCGATCAGCGCCACGGAGCCGACGCTGCGGTTCGCGCCGAGCACCAGCACCATCACCAGCGCCACCGTCAGCTTCGCGCCCGAGGAGATGCCCAGCACATACGGCCCCGCGATGGGATTGTTGAAGAATGTCTGCAACAGGAAGCCCGAAAGCGCCAGCGCGCCGCCCAGCAGGATCCCCGCGAGCATGCGCGGCAGGCGGATCTTCCAGATCACGCGGGTCAGCGTGTCGTCCCCCTCGCGCGCAAGCAGCGCGCGCAGCGTATCCGGAACCGACGCGCGCACGCTGCCCAGCAGCGCGCTCAGGCAGACCAGGGCCACAAACACCGCCAGCAGTGAGATCAGGACGATCGCGTATCGCGCGCGCCGCCCCTTGTCGGTCCGTTCCATGCCGTCTCCTTCTCTATTGGAGCTTGTACAGGTACTCGAGCGCCGTAAGCGCCGGGTCGTCGTTTTCGAGCATGCGGTTGATGTCCAGGATCATCCGCCCCAACTGCGTCGTCTCCTGAAACAGGTTTTTGTTCGTACACCAGACGTTCCCGTTTTGCACGGCCTTGAAATCCTTCAGCAGCGCGTTCTTGGCGATCAGCTCGTCCAGGGTCTTCAGCTCGCCGCCGATCGTGCTGTTGTAGACGATGAAGTCCGCGTCCTTGGCGGTCGCGTAGAACTTCTCCATCTCCAGCGTGACCGTGGAGGCGGCGGTTTCGGGATCGCCGAGGTCGTCAAAGACGTAGCTGCCGCCCGCGAGCTCGATCATCCGGGTGACGTAGTCGCCGGACTTGCGCGCGACGGCGTAGCCCGAGCTGCTGATGTAGAAAAACGCCACGGTCTTGCCGGTGGTCTCCTTGCTCGCGGCCTCGTTCAGGCATTCGGCCTGGCCGTTGAAAAGCGCCTCGGCCACGTCCTCCCGGTTGAGCAGCGCGGCGTAGAGCTTGAGCCATTCCGTCCGGCCCAGCGGATGCACTTCCAGGCTCGACCGGTCGACCAGCACCGGGATGCCCAAATCCTCGAGCTTCTCCCTGACCTGGGGCGCGTGGGCAATCATCAGCGATTCGACGGCCAGAGGGCAGCCCGAGGCGAGGATCAGCTCGTAGTCCGGCTCGCTGTATTTTCCGGCGAAGCGGATGTCGCCCGCCTCCATCGCCGCGCGCGCGTTCTCGTTGTACCAGCCCTCCGCCTTTGTGCCGGACAGGCCGACGGCGTCCAAGGCGTCCAGCGCGTCGAACAGGCACATGGCGGAGGTGGCGACGAGGTAGATGTCCGCGATGGGCTGGCGGAGCACCGCGATGTCCGCGTCAATGCCGTCCGGCGCCCGCGCCCCCTCCGGTACCGTCAGAAAGCGGCTGCCGTCGGCGAGGCGGATGAGCTTGTAGCCGCCCGCGTAGTAGTCCACGGAGAACTGCGAGGCGTATTCAAGCGCCATGCTGCGCTCGCGCTGCCAGCCGTTGCCCAGCCCGCCGCCTGCCCGCACGGGCTCGAGCGTCGCGGAATCGAACCGCAGGGTGTACTCGATCAGGTGCGGCTCGCTCATGGCCACCGTCTGCGCGCTGACCGGAATGTCGGCGTCCAGCGTTATGGGGATTTCAAAGGTGGCGTTGCCCTCCGCCTGCACCGGGTGGTAGGTCTCGCCGCCCACGACCATGTACTCGTAGTAGGGGCTGGACCACACGACCGTGGCGGTGACAACGCCGTCCGCGACCGTCAGCGCGGCGGGCGAGGCGACGCTCGCCCGGCCGGAGCCGCCGGTGAGCGTTGCCCGGACGGTATACCATCCGTCGGCGGGCAGCGCAGCAGCGCCCGCGCCGAGCGGCGCGAGCAGCAGGCAAAGCGCCACCAGCGCCCATCCAAGCCGCTTCATCGGCCTATCCCGCCGCGTCCGCTTCCGCGGGCATCAGCGCCTCGGCGGGCAGCGGCGCGGACTGAAACACCAGCACGCGGTCGTACCACTTTTCCTTCTTGATGCTCCAGGCGGCGCAGTCGATGCCCATGTCGAGCGCCTCCACCGGCACCTCGAAGGTGACGGCCTTCTCCGCGGTGACGACGCAGGGGATGTGGCTTTCCTCCGTGTCGGCGAGCGCCTGCTCGCCGGTGCCCATGTAGAGCTTGCCGTAGCCCTTGCCGCTCATGGTGATGACGCAGGTCATGGCCCCGTCCTTGACGGTCAGCTGCGCGTCCACCACGCGGAACATCGACGAGCTCGACGAAACGGCGATGGCGTAGGTGCCTTCCGCGATCTGATCGGCGTAGAGGGGCCGCGCCTGCGGCGTTGCGACCGGCGCGGCCGTTGCGACCGGCTCGGCGAGGCCTGCCGACGGCAGCGCGGCCAGCAGCAAAAGCGCCAGAATAAACGTCCATTTTTTCATGTGATGCTTCCCTTCCGCTTCCGGACGCCCCCGCGCGCGCCGAGCCCCCCGTCGCGCGCGGAGCGTTGCTGATTACCGCGCCATGGCGGCGGCCGCGTGCTCGACGAACATCTGCCCGATGGCGGCGTTCTGGCCCAGGCCCTCGAGGACGCATTCCACCTCAAAGCCCGCCTTGGTGAACACGGACTTCCAGGAATCCTCCTCGTCGCCGGCCATGTCGTTGTTGGCATGGTCGCCCGCCACGATCATCAGCGGCAGCAGCACGACCTTGGCCGCGCCGCTCGCCTTGACCGCTTCGAGCACATCCCCGACGGTCGGCTCGGCCTCCACCGTGCCGATGAAGTAGTTGGCGTGGCCCGCGTCCTTAAGCCTCTGCTGCAGCTTGGCGTAGGTCGCGTTGGACGCGTGCTCGGTGCCGTGGCCCATGAACACGATGGCCGTGCCGTCCGCGTCGTAATCGGCGGTTCCGGCGGTGATGGCGGCGACGACCCCGTCATAGTCCGCATCCGAGACGAGGAGCGGCTCACCGATTTTGAAGCTGTCAAATCTGTCCTTGTAGGGCGCGACCTCGGCGACCACGTCGTCGTACTCGAAGCCGTTCATCACATGCGTGGGCTGGATCACGACGTCCTTGACGCCGCCTTTCACCAGGCGGTCCATGGCCTCGGTGACGTTGTCGGTCTCAAGCCCGTCGCGCTGCTTGAGGATGTCGATGATGATCTGGCTGGTGAAGGCGCGGCGCACCTCATACGCGGGGTAGGCCGCCTGCAGCGCGCTCTCGATCGCGCCGATGGTAACGTCGCGGCTGTCGTTGTAGCTGGTGCCAAAACTCACCGCCAGCAGCACCGGCTTCGCCGCCGTGTCCGCCAGGCCGCTTGCCGCGACCGACAGCAGCAGTGTGAGCGCCAGGACGAGGGCCAGGATACCTTTGAGCTGTGTCATAAGTCGTTCCCTCCATGTTTGTGTATTTGCCATCGCGAACACGCAAATCGCGTGTGGGCGGACAAAACAAACCCGTTCGCATCCTGCGCTGCGAACGGGTTTGACAAACAACAAACAGGGGAGAACTCCGGCGCCCGGCCTTCACCCATGTCCATTGCTCCGGAGGTCCGCAGAGCTGAACACGCCGCGCGTTGCGCGGCGGGAGACAGGCAAGTATTCTGGCTTATCGCCTGCCCCCTGAGGGGGCCGTCCTCGGACGCCTTCCCGGATCGCTCCAGTGGCATCGTGCCCGAAAACCCCGGCGAATTACAGCAACGGCCTTGCGCGGGATTCACACCCGACTTCCATGACCTGTTCCCGATATTCAATTACACAGAGCATATCACAGCGGTATATGGATGTCAACAGGGCAATCGCGCCAGGCCGCGGTCGGAAGCGATTTCTGGAAATCTGGAAATCACCGACTCCGCCACAGAAGTCCCCTTTACAGAAAATATTGAAAACTGCTGAGCTTGGAGTAATATGTATGATGGATTTCCGGGGACTACAAAAGCGCCGCTCGGTTCGAGCGACGCTTTTGTAATCAGTCCATTTCTGGACCGAGATTTGAAAGCTCCCCACATATTCGCATGAGGATTAGTTTTGTTCGGGTATCAACCTTTTGCCCGATCTCATTCATATATACCTCAAATTCCTCAGCCGGGGCAGGGAGGTTATCCAGGAGCGAACCTTCCGGCACGAACGCCCCTTGAAAAACACTTTCAAGCGGGATGCAAAGTACCTGACATAAGTCCGCCAGACGGTCTATGTTGGGCTTAATCGCACCGCGTTCGATTTTGCCATAATAGGCTTGTGTTATCCCAGCGCGTTCGGCAACATCGACTTGAAGCAGGTCGAGCCGTCGCCGCGCATTCTTGAGATGTGAGCCAATCACTTGATAGCTGACCACCGCAGCAATCACTCCTTCCTTGCTTATAGGATAGTGCATTTACAAGAAATGATGAAATCCGTATAATGGTATATAGGCTATTTTTGTGCTCATTTGAGAGAATAATTTCTACCATCATAGGGACTTTAATATTCCTCGCGATGGTATATATGCTGCTATTCAACGTGCACAATTTATATGCATCATGAACAACGATGATTGAACGGGTTTGTTTGCGTTGGCGGCGAATTGGTGGTCATTTAAGGAGGGTTTGAAAGCGCCATGGCGATGGTCGAAGAAGATTTTCCAGACAAGACAATAGTGAGCCCAATGATTGAGCTCACTATTCA